>CAKZHN010000526.1 GCA_936924235.1 uncultured Rhodoplanes sp.
GACCGGCCACGGCGAAGGCCGTCCGATCGCCTACCGGCCGACGCCGCCCAATAGGCCAGCGCGCCAACCGGACCGGTCGGATTGTAGGCCGGCTGCTGCGGGAACGTCGAAGCGCCCATGATGAACAGGTTGCTCGCGTCCCACGACTGCAGATAGCGGTTCACCACGCTCGTCTTCGGGTCGGTGCCCATGACGGTGCCGCCGGTGTTGTGCGTCGACTGGTACGGCACGATGTCGTAATCGCCCTTGCGCAGCCGCGGCGAGCCCATGCTGGTCGGGTTCATCACCTTGGCGATCTCGACCACCTTGCTCATGCAGTATTCGGCGAGCTTGTAGTCGTTCTCGACGAAATTGTAGGTGAGGCGCAGCAGCGGCCGGCCGAGCTGGTCGCGGTAGGTCGGATCGAGATCGACATAGTTGTTGCGGTTAGCGTAGTTCGATCCCGACATGCCGATCGACAGCGCGTGCTGATAGTTGTCGACCGCGGCCTTCTTCCAGGCCGAGCCCCAGCGCGGCGTGCCGGGCGGCGTCGGCCGGTAGGCGATCGGACGGCCTTCGCCGTGGCCGGTCTGGATGCGGCAGCCGCCGAAGAAGCCCAGTCCGGCGTGGTCGAAGTTGTCGCCGTCGAAATCGTCGATCACCATCATCGAGCCAGGTGAGCCCATGAACGGGTTGAAGTTTTTGTCCTTGAAGAACATCGTCAGCCCGATGCGCGACAGCTGGTAACAGTAGTTTCGCCCGACCGCGCCCTTCTGCGTCGCCGGATCGTACGGCTCGCCGATGCCGGAATGCAGCAGCAGCCCGATGTTGCCGAACACATAGGCCGAGAGCACGAGCAGGCCCGCGGGCTGCTCGTACTCCTCGCCGGTGCGCGTGTCGGTGTAGACGACGCCGGTCACCTTCTTGGTGGTCTTGTCGTAGTTGAGCCGGCTCACCCACGAATGCACGCGCAGCTCGAACTTCGGATCGGCGCGCAGAAGAGGCAGCACGCACACATGCGGGCCCGCCTTCGCGTTGGCCTCGCAGCCGGCGCGCTCGCAGTGACCGCAATACTGGCAGCCGCCGAGCGTCAGCCCCTCGGGATTGGTATAGGGCTGGCTCACCGTGGAGGCCGGCTGAGGGAACGGGTGATAGCCGAGCTCCCGGCACGCCTTTTCGTACATCAGCGCCGACTCGGTCATCTTTACCGGTGGCGTCGGATATTCGCTGCTTCGCGCACCCTCGAACGGGTTGCCGCCGTCGACCTTCTGGCCGCGGAGGTTGCCGGCCTTGCCGGACACGCCGCAGAGCTTCTCGAACTTGTCGTAGTAGGGCTCGAGCTCGTCATAGGTCATCGCCCAGTCCTGCACCGTCATGTCCTCGGGCAGGGCCTTGGCGCCGTAGCGGTTGACGATGTTGCTGCGGGTCTGGTGATCGCTCGGCAGATAACGCCAGTGCTGGCCGCCCCAGTGATTGGCGGCGCCGCCGACGCCGTTGCCGGGCAGGAACGATCCCATCCGCCGCATCGGCAACGCCTCTTCACTAGGCCGATGCCGGAACGACAGCGTCTCCATCGCCGGATCCTGGATCTGGTCGAGCCGCTGCACGTAGCGCAGCTCGTCGCGGATGTGCGGCATTGCGAAATCTTCGGCGGGCTTGATGTCGGGCCCGCGTTCGAGGCCCACCACATTGAGCCCGGCCTTGGTCAGCTCGCGCGCCAGGATGCTGCCGGTCCAGCCCATGCCGACCATCACCGCATCGACTTCCTTCAGACGTGTTGCCATGGTCCGCCCCCTTACGAGAAATCGCCGATCGATTGCGGTTCCGGCTTGTAGAGCTTGTTCCGGTACGGCTCGATCAGGTTGGCGTAGGTGGCGGGCAGGCCCGGATAGCCGATCATCCGCCACGACACCTTGTTCTTGTTGCCGCCGTAGATCGGATCGGAGAAGAAGCCCTCCATGGTGACGTCGAGCAGCGCCTCGAAGAACTGCTTGCCGTTGAAGTTCGGCAATTCGGCCTTGCCCTGATCCATCAGCTTGAGCACCTCGTCGCGCTCTTTTGGCGACAGCCGGTCGAACTCCTTGCCGCGGGTCTTCCTCAGCCAGGCGTTGGTGGCGACGATGCCGGCGGCAAAGAACTCGCGCGGCGTCAGCGCCAGCTGGTAGCCGAAGCCCTCGCCGGGCGGCTTCTTGAACGGGCCGCTGCGGTACATCTTGGCGCCGCCGCCCCAGGCGCCGGCGAGCTGGCGGTCGATGAAGACGACCACGCCGCACTCGGTGCCCGACGGCGACAGATCGTCGGCCGGAATGATGGTGTCGGCCGCAGCCGAGAAAAACGCCTGCTCGGCCGGCGACAGCGTCAGCATCGCGTCGCTGTCGGCCGCGGCGGGTGGTGCTGCCGGCTTGGGTGGCGCCGCCTGCGCTGCGGCCTCGGTGGCCGGCGCGATCGCGGTGGCGGCCGCGGTGCCGGCGATGGCCGCGCCCTTCAGGAACTCGCGGCGGAGAATCCGTTCGTCTGCCATGTGCGCTCTCCCCAGATGGGCGCCGCGGTTGGCGACGCCCTCGACAGTTTTGATTTGTTCCAGCGTAGCAGCCGCGCGGTTGGCCCGAAAGGCACTCACGCCGCGTCGCGGCCCGGCTTCTCGTGCATGGCTGGGATGGGTGCCGGTGCAAAAATTGACTCGACAGTGCTCGGCTCGCTTAAATGTTTGGCACCTTGAGAGCGACACATCGCCGATGTCCAAGCCTGTCTCTCCCAGTCCCGTCGCCATTCGCTCGCGTATCATGCTGGAAATGGCCTGTGAGCTCGTGGCCATGAACGACCAGCCGATGCGCCAGGCGAAGGTGCTGCTGCGCACGCAAGGCGCGGCCGAGCAGGCCGACTGGCCGCTGCGGCTGTTCGGCTCCAGCACCGGCGAAGGCGTGGATGCGGTGGTGTCCGGCGAATCCGCCGTCGCGATCATCAATCCGTCGGGGGCGCTCGCCGTGGCGTGCCGCGGTTCGGCGACGAGAAAGCCTGCGCCGGTGCGCACCATCGCGGTGATCCCATCCCACGACCAGTATGTGTTCGCCGTCCATCCCCGGACCGGCCTCTCCCGCTTCGAGGAGATCCGCGAGCGGCGGCTGCCGCTGCGGCTCTCGCTCCGCGGCCAGCGCGATCATTGCCTGCATGCGATGCTCGACGACATCCTACGCGCCGCAGGCTTCTCGCTGGCCGACCTGCAATCCTGGGGCGGCACGATCAGCTATGAGAGCCGCACGCCGTTTTTCGACGAGCCGAAGTTCGGACGCCTCATTCGCGGCGAGCTCGACGCGGTGTTCGACGAAGGCGTCTACGAATGGGCGCCGCAGGTGCTCGCGGCCGGCATCAGGATCCTGCCGCTCGCCGAAGACACCGTGCGCAAGCTCGAAGCGATCGGTTACCGACGCGGCGTGATCGAGAAGGCGAAATATCCGGCATTGCCCGGCGATGTGCTGACCATCGATTTCAGCGGCTGGCCGATCTTCGTGCGCACCGACCTTCCCGACACGCTGGTGACGCAGATGTGTGCTGCGCTCGAGGCGCGTAAAGCTCTGATTCCGTGGGACGGCGAAGGCCCGCTGCCGCTGGAGCGGATGTGCCGCGACGCGCCCGACACGCCGATCGACGTACCCTTGCATCCTGCCGCCGAGCGCTTCTGGCGCGAGCGCGGCTATCTCTAGAGGCAACCAGCGAGGCTGGACATGAGCACATTACGAACAGCGATAAGCGCGATAGCGCTGTGCGCCGCGGCGCTGGTGCTGTCGCCCGCCCTCGTGCAAGCCTTTCCCGACCGTCCGATCACCATCATCGTGCCGTCGTCACCGGGCGGCTCCACGGATCTGATGGCGCGCATCATGGGCCAGAAGCTGACCGAGCGTTGGGGCCAGCCGGTGGTGATCTCCAACGTCCCGGGCGCCGGCGGCAGCATCGGCGCGGCGCGCGCCGCCAAGGCTCCCCCCGACGGCTACACTTGGCTGATGACCACCAATTCGCCGCTCACCACCAACCTCGCGCTCTACAAGTCGCTGGACTACGACGAGCGCGACTTTGCGTCAGTCGCGATGGTGGCGCAAAGCCCGATGCTGCTGGTCGCCAATCCCAAGCTCGGCGTCCGCACTGCCAAGCAATTGGTAGAGGCCGCGAAGAAAGAGCCCGGCAAGATCGCCGTCGGCATCTCCGGCTTCGGCGCCGGCACGCATCTCGCAATCTCGGAGTTCAGCCGTCTCACCGACACGAAATTCACCGTCGTGCCCTATCGCGGCGGGCCGCCGATGCTCGCCGCGATGATCTCGGGCGAGGAGGTGCTGGTCGGCTTCAGCGATATCGTGCCGGCGCTGCCGCTGGTGCGGGACGGCAAGCTCGTCGCGGTCGCCACTCCGTTGCTGCAGCGTTCAGCCGCCGCCCCCGAGGTGCCGACGATCGAGGAGGCCGGCGTGCCGAAGATCGACGTGACCTCGTGGAATGGGATTTTCATCCCGAAGGACACGCCCGCCGAAATCGTCAAACTCATCAACGGTGAGGTCAACCGCATCTTCGGAGACACTGACGTCCGGCAGCGGATCGAGGCGATCGGGCAGAATCCGGTGCCGCCGATGTCGCAGGAGCAGTTCGCGAATTTCGTTCGTGCCGAGGTGCCGCGCTGGCGCGAGATCGTGCGCAACGCGCATATCGAAATTCAGACGATGCCGGCGCAGTAGGCTTGGGCGCCGCTCACGCCGCGGCGGTGTCCTTTACCGCGCCACTCTGCATCAGCCGCATGGCGGCGTCCGGCGGCACTGCCGCGCTGAACAGGAAGCCCTGCATCTCCTGGCAGCCGACCGCCTTCAGCAGCGTGCGCTGATCGTCGGTCTCCACGCCCTCGGCGGTGGTCGTCATGCCGAGCGATTCCGCGAGCATCAGGATGGTGCGCACGATCGCGAGCGCGTCGGGCCGCGCCGCGATGTCGGTGACGAAGGAGCGGTCGATCTTGATGCGGTTGAACGGAAAGCGCCGCAGATAGCTCAGCGACGAATAGCCGGTGCCGAAATCGTCGAGCGAGATGCCGACGCCGGTCTCCTGCAATTGGCGCAGCGTCTCAAGCGTCGCCTCGGTGTTCTGCATCAGAACCGACTCGGTCATCTCGAGCTCGAGCCGCCGCGGCGCCAGCCCGGTCTGCTTCAGGCAGCGGTCTACCAATTTGGGAAATTCCGGATTGCGCAGCTGCACCGGCGAGACGTTGACCGAGATCTTCTTGTCGTCCGGCCATTGCGTGGCGTCGGAGCAGGCCTGCCACAGCACGCGCTCGCCGATCGCTGCGATCAGGCCGGTGTCCTCCGCGACCGGGATGAAATCGGCCGGCGAGATCATGCCCTTGCTCGGATGATGCCAGCGCACCAGCGCCTCGCAGCCGGTGATGCGTTCGCCCTGCAGTGTCACGACCGGCTGGTAGTGCACCTCGAGCTGATCGCCGGTGATCGCACGGCGCAGGTCCATTTCCAGATTGCGGCGCAGCGTCATGCGCGCGTTCATCTCCGGCTCGAAATGCCGGCAGGTGGCGCGGCCGTCGAGCTTCGCGCTGTAGAGCGCAAGATCGGCATGCTTGAGGAGGTCGCCGACCTCGGTGCCGTGATCCGGCGCAAGCGCAATGCCGATGCTGAGATCGATCACCGCCTTGTGGCCGTCGAGGTCGAGCACGCGGTCGATCACCGAGCGGCGCAGCAGCCTCGCCCGCGCGCCGGCGTCCTCGACGCTGGCGACGCCGCTCAGCACGACCGCGAACTCATCGCCGCTGAGCCGCGACAGCAGATCGTCTTCGTCGAGCGACGATTTCAGCCGCGCAGAAAGCGCGCGCAACAGCTCGTCGCCGGCGGCATGCCCGAGCGTATCGTTGACGCTCTTGAAGTGGTCGAGATCGAGATAGAGCACCGCGAGCCGCTCCTGCGGCCCGAGTCCCGCGATCCGGCGCTGCAGCTGCTCGTGGAACAGCGTGCGGTTGGGCAGGCCGGTCAGCGAGTCGTAATGGGCGAGCTGGGCGATCCGGGCATCGGCGGTGCGGCGGTCCGTGATATCGTCGACCACGCCGAGGATGTAGGCGTTGTCGCCGTTCTTGTCCTGGATCGCGAGCCGGCGTGCATAGATGGTCCTCAGGCCATGGGCGTTCGTGAGGATATCGCGTTCGTCGAAGCTTGGCTGGCCGGAGGCCAGCAGCTCGTCCTCGCGCTGGCGTATCTTGGCGGCCTCGTCGGCCGGAAAGAAGTCAGCCGACGTCCTGCCGATCATGGCCTCACACGATTGCGACCAGAACTTCTCGCCGGCGCGGTTCACCAGCACGTATTTGCGGTCGCTCGCCGACTTCACGTAGATCGTCGACGGCACGTGGTCGACGATCATGTTCAGGAACTCGCGATTGCGGTCGCGTTCGGCCTCGATGCGCGTGCGCTCGGTGATGTCCTCGAAGGTGGCAACCCAGCCGCCGCCGGGCATCGGTTGATCGATCACGCGCAGCAGCCGGCCTCTGGTCTCGAAGATCTCGGTGCGCGATTCGCCGCGCGCTGCCGAAGCGAGAAGCTCGGCGAAGAACGTTTCCGGCTCGAAGTCCCGGTCGCCCCGGGCTCCGTTTTCGCGAATGATGTCGAGCATCGAACGGCCGAGAACGCGATCGGGATCAAGGCCGAGAAGGACGGCATATTGGCTGTTGGACAGCACGATGCGGCCCTCGGCATCGTACATCGCAAGGCCGTGAGTCATGTTGTCCAGCGCGGCCTCGAGCTGGATCTTGCGCCGCTGCGCCTGTTCCTCGGCCGCCGCATGCGCGGCGAGCAGAAGCTCGCGCTCGGTCACGTCGTCATGGGTGGCGACCCAACCGCCGCCCGTGACCGGACGATTCACGACATCGAAAAACCGGCCCGGCATCGGCTCGGTCAGGACCGGCGGATGCGTGTCGCGCGGCAGCGATTTCACCACCGTCGCGCAATAAGCCTGGACGTCGCCCCTGAACGCGCCGCGATCCTTGCGGTGCTGGACGAGATCGAGGAATGTCACGCCGGGTTTCGCCACCTCGGGCGACAGCCCGTACATCTCGATGTAGCGGTTGTTGACGACGGCGACGCGCGCCTGCTCGTCGAACATCACCAGGCCCTGCGACATGTGGTCGATCGCGGTGTCGAGCTGGGCGCGGCGCAGCTCGACCTCCCGTTCGGAGGCGGAGCGCGCATCGATCGCCCGCCAGGCGATCATGACCGCCGCGATGACCAGCGCGAGCGCAACGCCGGCCACGAGCGCGGTGCCGTCGGCCGCCGACAGAGCGGGGTCGGAATCGATCTCGTGGGCGATCGCGTGGCCGATCTCTTGGGCGACAACCGGCCCAATCGACCACCACCACACAAGCAGAAGCCCCAATCCCAGTCGGGAAAGCGAGCCAGCTTTCATCGACATTCCCCCCGCGCCCCGATGGGTTTGCGAGCGGGCATTTTTACTCATTCGACATAGGCGCCGCGTTAAATTGCCGCGACGTTGGGCAGGCTTGATGGGAAGTTCGATAACAACTTCCTAATCGTTGACCGGCGGAACCGATACAGGCGCCTTCACCCTGCTATGATCGATCAAGTCCAGGGCACATCTGGCAAAAACGGCTGCGAGGGGAGGGAGAGCATGAAAGCGAAATGGGGACTGATCGTCCTATTCCTGCACATGGCGATCGGGGCGGCCGGCGCGCAGACCGCGGCAGAGCAGGACGCCGCTAACTATCCCAATCGGCCGATCCACATCATCGTGCCGTTTCCGGCTGGCGGACCCTCCGACGTGCTGGCCCGCATCATCGGCCAGAAGCTCTCCGAGGACTGGAAGCAATCGGTGATCGTCGAGAACCGGGTCGGCGCCAACACGGTGATCGGCGCGCAGGCGGTCGCTGCGGCGCCCGGCGATGGCTACACGCTGCTGATGGCGATCGACTCGACGCTGACGATGAACCAGTTTCTCTACAAGAGCCTGCCCTACGATCCGCTCCGCGACTTCGTACCGATCACCGTCGTCGCCAAGACCGTGGTGCTGCTGATGGTGAACGCATCGAGCGACGTCACCAGCGTCACCGACCTGATCGCCAAGCAGCAGGCGGCGCCCGGCAAGTTCAACTACGGCGCCGGCACCATCACGACGCAGCTCACCGGCTTCCTGCTCAACAAGGCCACCGGCGCGAGCGCGCAGCTCGTGCGCTATAACGGCAGCGCGCAGGTCACGCAGGGGCTCCTCACCAACAGCGTGCAATACGCGCTCGACGGCCCGTCTGCCGCACTGTCGCTGATCCAGGACGGCCGCTTCCGGGTGCTCGCCAGGTTCGATCCGCGGCCATTTCCGCCCGCGCCGAATGCGCCGCTGGTCTCGGAGGCCTTGAAGCTTCCCAATTTCGACGAGGTCACCGTCTGGCTCGGACTCGTCGCGCCGAAGGGAACGCCGCAGCCGATCGTCGACAAGCTCAACCGGAAGATCGCTGAGACGCTCGCTGATCCAGCGATCAAGCAGAAGGCCGACGCGGCCGGGCTCTATCCCTCGACGTCGACGCCTGCGGAGTTCGCGGCCTTCATCCGCAAGGAGGCCGAGCGCTGGGCGCCGGTCGTGAAGGAAACCGGGATTCAATATGACTGAAATGTGTTGGCGCTTCGTCGTGTCGCGAACAATGAGGCGACGATAGCGCGGAACCAAATGACTCCACGGTGGTTCGCTGTGCTTGGCTGAACCAACCGAGGAGAACTTGATGGCCCGGATGTGCGCCGTTTTGGCACTCACGAGCAGCGTCGCGCTCACTTTTACCGCCACCTCTGCCGAAGCCCGGCATCGCGATCACACCCAATCCATCCACCATCACGCGCTGAAGGCGAGCCACCTGCGGTACCGGATTACGGGAGTCCATCACGGCAAGCGCACCGCGCATCGCGGGGCCACACCACGTTCTCTGTCTCTGGCCGGCGTCACGCCGGTGCTCGCCGCGAAGTCGCGAGAGATCGCCTCCGCCTGCGGCAGCGCCATCATCAGCACGGTCTCCGGGCGCGGCCATCGCAGCAATCATCCGATCGGCCGCGCGGTCGACATGCGCGGCAATCCGTCGTGCATCTATGCGCATCTGAAGGGCTGGCCGGGCGGCTATTCGACCGACTACGCGGCGGTCCAGCACGTGCACATCAGCTACAATCCGGGCGGCCAGGAGTGGGGGCTGCACTTCCCCCATGGCGGGAGCCGGCATCACGTGACGCGCTACGCCGGTGGGCCGGTCGCGCGGCAGAACACGCGGTTCGCGCGCGAGAACCCCGGTCAGACTCTGATGCTTTACACGGGATCGCTGCACAAGCCGCAGTGATCGTGCCGGCGGTCTCGACGAGGGCGGGGCCAATCAAACGTCGAGCCGCGCCGTCGTCCGGCGCGGCTCGATCTTTTGGCAATGGACCGGCGACGTTACGGTGGCGTCGATGTCCGGGTCTTGAGCGTGAAATTCGCGTCGCCATAGAGAATGTAGTCGGCCCAGTCCGCCGACGAGCTTTTCTCGACCGCCTTGCGGCCCGTCATGATCGAGCTGCCGAGCGTCTCGCCCTGCAGGATCTGCCGATAGAAGATCTCGGAAAACGTGAGCGCGGCGCTGTCATTCACCGGCCAATAGGTGCCGAGATAGTTGGCGATGCCGCCGCGAAGGAACGCCTCGGCAAAGCTCACGCCGCGGTGTACGCGCTCCACGGTATGCTTGTTGGGATCAATCGCTGCCGTCTCGGCACCTCGGCGCAAGCGCCCGGATTCGCACGCGTTGAAGAACACCAGGCTCGGCAGGCTGCCGATGTTGGCCAGGTCTGCTCCGGAGAGAATTTCCTTTCCGGCGCAGACAATGCCGCTTCTGGCAGGATCGGTGAGGTCGAAAAACGCGTGGCCCGCATAGTGGATCACGTCGAATTTGCCGGACCGCAGGAGGTTCAGGATGTCATTTTTGCGCGCGTCCTTGCCGAACAGGGCTTTGGGAAATACCGCGGGCTTGAGCCCGTCGAGCAGCGTGGTGATGCGCGTTCCTTCCGCTTGTGCGCCGGACAGGTCTTCGGTCGGGTTGGCGATCACAAGGACATTCAGGGTCGTGCTTTGTTGCCGTTGCTCCAGCCATTTCGCGATCGACAGGTCGTCGGCCTCGTAGCGATGACTGAGGCCGTTTTCCAATGCGGGGAACTTGCCTTCGATGCGCACGGTCTCCCAGGGAATGCGTGAAGACGCGGCGTCGTGAACGACCACGAGCGGATGATCGAGCTGACGCCCCAGGACCGAAATGATGCTCGGGGGCAGCACCAGGCTGGTCAGCGTGTCGCCGAACTTGGGCAGGCCGCGCGGCGTCAGAACATCGTCCGTCGTGAGCTTGGCCAGATGGCTTTCCAGGTCGCTTTTCTTGACCGTCTGACGGGCCTTGAACACGGTGGCCTTCGAACCGGTCGTGAGGATCGAGCAGCC
>CAKZHN010000527.1 GCA_936924235.1 uncultured Rhodoplanes sp.
GATCGCGGGACCGGGCGGCGACCGCGCCATGGTGTTCCAGGAGTTCGGGCTGCTGCCCTGGCGCACCGTGCAGGCCAATGTCGAACTCGGCCTCGAGCTCAAGGGCATGGCCGCCGAAGCGCGCCGCAAGGTGTCGCAGCCGCTGATCGAGATGATCGGGCTTTCAGGCTTCGAAGGCCACTTTCCGCACGAGCTCTCCGGCGGCATGAAGCAACGCGTGGGCTTGGCCCGCGCGCTCGCCACCGATCCGAACGTGCTGCTGATGGACGAGCCGTTCGCGGCGCTCGACGCGCAGACCCGCGACCTGATGCAGGTCGAGCTTCTTCGCGTCTGGCAGGAGGCGAAGAAGACCGTGCTGTTCGTCACCCATCAGATCGACGAGGCGATTTATCTGTCCGACCGCGTGATGGTGATGACCAAGCGGCCGGGCCGCGCCAAGAAGATCTTCCCGATCGCGCTGCCGCGACCGCGCGACTACGAGATGCGTGTCACGCCGGAGTTCAACGAGTTGAAGCTCGAGATCTGGAACGAGCTCAAGGACGAGATCACGGTATGACCGTGGCCCAGGACCAGGCACCGGACGATGCGCCGCATCAGAGCTTTGTGGCCCGGCACCGCAATCTGCTGCTGGGGCTCACGTCCGTCGTGCTGTTTTTCGCCGCCTGGCAGGCGGTGTTCCTGGTCGTGCCGTTCAACAAGCTGTTCATCAGCAAGCCGGACCTGATCGCGGCGGGCCTCCTCGACCTCATCCGCAGCGGTACGCTTCTCCGCGATCTCGCGGTCAGCGCCGTGCCGTTCTTCTACGGGCTCGTCGCTGCGACCGTGGCCGGCGTCGCGCTCGGCGTGGTGATGGGCTGGCGCACGCGCGTCGGCTGGGCGCTCGATCCGCTGATGACGGTGTTCTATGCGAGCCCGCTGGTCGCGCTGTCGCCGCTGATCGTGATCTTCTTCGGCGTGGGCCTTGCGGCCAAGACGCTGATCATCTTCTTCCTCTCGGTGTTCCCCTTCGTGTTCAACGCCTATGCGGGCGTCCGCGCCGTGGATCCGCTGCTGATCAACGTGGTGCGCTCGCTCGGCGGCCGCGAGATCGACCTCTATCTGAAGGTCATCGTGCCGAGCGTGCTGCCCTATGTGGTGGCCGGCGCCCGCATCGCGGTCGGCCGGGCACTGATCGGCGTGCTGGTCGGCGAGTTCTTCGCGGCGTCGGAGGGCATCGGCTACGCCATCGCGCGCTTCGGCGATCTCTTCGCGCTCGACAAGATGTTCGCCTGCATTATCGTCATCATGGTCATCGCGGTGGCGCTGACCGAGGGCATCCGCTGGGCCGAGCGCGCCGCGTTCCCCTGGCGGGCCGGGCAATAGGCGATCCGCGCCATGGCCGACACGCTCCGCACCGACGCGCCCGCCGAGAGCCTCGCGGCTCCGGCGCGGAGCCTGTGGCGGCAGGTCGAGCCGGCCGCGCTCGGCATGGGCAGCATCGTGCTGATGCTCCTGCTCTGGGAGGCGTTGCCGCATCTGGTGACGCTGGGCGCTGGAACCAAAATGTACTTCACCACACCCAGCCGCGTGAGCGCGACGCTGTGGCACATGATCGTCACCGGCAGCCTCTGGGCGCCGCTCGGCGTCAGCGCGGCGGGCTTTGCGGTGGGGCTGCTGTTCTCGATCGCGGTCGGCCTGCCGCTAGGCGTGCTGCTCGGCCGCTCGCGCACGCTGAACGCGATGCTCGATCCGTTCATCACCGCGTTCAACGCCACGCCGCGGCTGGTCTTCCTGCCGCTGCTGATGCTGTGGTTCGGGCTCGGCGTGTGGTCGAAGGTGGTGATCGTGTTCATCGGTGCGCTGTTTCCGATCCTGATCAACACTTATGAGGGCGTGCGCAACGCCGACCGGCTCCTCATCAACGTGGTGCGCTCGTTCGGCGCCAGCGAATGGGACGTGGCGCGGCTCGTGGTGGTGCCCAACGCGCTGCCCTACATCATCGCAGGACTGCGGCTTGCGATCGGCCGCGCCATCCTGGGCGTCGTGGTGGCGGAATTCTTCGGCGCCGAGGAGGGCCTCGGCGTGGTGATGGTGCAGGCCGCGAGCCGCTATCAGGTCGACGTCGTGTTCGCGGGGCTGGTCGTGTTCGCGGTGCTGTCGCTGGTCATGACCGGGCTGGTGCGGCTCCTCGAAGACCGCCTCAGCCGCTGGCGTCCGCAGCGGCTGGGCGGCGACTGATCAGTTCGACCCGACCTTGGCCGGCACGTAGTTCACCGCCTTCAGCGCCGCTTCGAGCTGCGCGCGCAGCAGGAACTGCTCCGGATCCGGCAGCGGCTTGTCCTTCGGCCACTGGTTCTCGGCGATCATGTCGAGCCTGCGCGACTCGAAAATCTCGCGGAACTGATCCTTCGGCAACTCCGCGCCGAACACGTTGTGCAGTTCGTCCCAGATTAAGCCGGCCAGCTTGTCGTCGGTCAGGCCGAGATGCTCCTTGATCGCCTTCACCGAGGTATCCTTGTTGGTGCGCAGCAGCATCACGGCCTTGGCGATGGCGCGCGTGAACTTCGCCACCGTCTCGGGATTCTTGTCGGTGTAGGCCTTCATCGACCAGAACGAGCCGCCGACGCGCGGCATCTTGTCAGAGGTGCGCGCGATCACCTTCATGCCCATGCTGACCGCCTGCGCGGCATGCGCGGCCGAGAGCAGCGTCGCGTCGATGTCCTTGTTGAGCAGCGCCGGCACGCGCTCCGGTTCGCCCTGGAACGCGATCACCTTGTAGTCCTTGCCGACCTCGAGATTGTAGAACCGCGAGAGGAACGTTGCGCCCTCGTCGTAGTCGGCCGCGCCGACCCGGCCATAGCCGATGGTCTTGCCCTTCAGGTCCTCGACCTTGGCGATGTCGCCGCGCGTGACGAACACCCATTGCGACGACATCGACTGGCCGACGATGTAGCGGATCTCCGCGCCGTTGAGCGCCGCCTGCGCGCCGCCCGAGGGGATCGGCAGAAAATCGACATTGCCGGAGAGGCCCGCCGTCACCTGCGCCTTGCCGGTCAGCGAGACGAAGCGGGCTTCGAGGCCCTCCTCCTTGAAGAGGCCGGCCACGTCGGCAACGTAGCTCGGAATGTGCAGGCCGTTGCCGCCGACCACCTTGCCGATCGTGATCCTGGTCTGGGCCGCGGCAGGGCCGGCGAGCGAGAGCGCTGCGACGGCCAATGCCGCGCACGCCTGAACGATCAATCGAAGCCATGGCATGGACGTCCACTCCCGTTGAGAAATTGCGTTTCCATTTCCCAATTCAACCGGCTTTGCCGGCGCGGACCTCGATCAGCCCGTCTTGTTTTGGCGCATCAAGCCTAAGGCAGATCGGCAGACCGGCCTAGGGGCGTTCGTGGTGTCCCATCTTGCGTCGTGCTGCCGCAGCTTCGGCCTCGAACTCGCAAATTAACCGCGTGGCTTAACCTCGTCCGGCGATCGCGCTACGCGCGTTTTCGCCGCTCGGTTACATCTTTCGCCGGGACATTTTTCACATCCGAGGGGCAATCATGCTCGCTAAATTTCTCTCCGCCGCCGTGCTGACGTCGGTGCTCTCCGCGCCTGCCTTCGCCGCGACCTGCAATCCGCCGGGCGGCTTCGACGCCTTCATCGCCGAGTTCAAGCGCGACGCCGCCACGCAAGGCCTCACGCGCAAGGGCATCAGCGCGCTCGACGGCGTGACCGTCGATCCGACGGTGCTCGCCGCCGACAAGCGCCAGGGCGTGTTCAAGCAGACCTTCGAGGAATTCTCCGGCCGCATGATCTCGCGCGACCGCATGACCAAGGGCCTGCGCTACATGCAGACGCTGGCGCCGACGCTGAAGAAGATCGAGCAGCAGTTCGGCGTGCCGGGCTCGGTCGTGATCGCGATCTGGGGTCTCGAAACCGACTTCGGCACCAACCTCGGCAAGAAGGACGTGATCCGATCGGTGGCGACGCTCGCCTTCGACTGCCGCCGCACCGACATGTTCCAGGCGCAGCTGATGGACGCGCTCCGCATCGTCGAGCGCGGCGACCTGCGCCCCGCCGAGATGCTGGGCGACTGGGCCGGCGATTTCGGCCAGAACCAGTTCCTGCCGTCGGCCTATTACAAGTACTCGGTCGACTTCGACGGCGACGGCCGCCGCGACCTGGTGCACAGCGTGCCGGACGTGCTCGCCTCGACGGCGAACTATCTCAAGGGCTACGGCTGGCAGCCGGGCCAGCGCTGGAACGAAGGCGATCCGAACTTCGAGGCGATCCGCGGCTGGAACAAGGCCATGGTCTACGCCAAGACGGTCGCGGCCTTTGCCGAGCGTCTCGATGGCGGCGCAGCCCGCGCCGAAGACACCAAGCGCTGATCGTCGCTTAAATCAACATCGTCACACCGAATCGCCGGGCTTGGCCCGGCGATTTTCTTTTTCGTCGCGCAGCCACTGCGGCACCTCGGCGTCCGGTTCGGTGACCGGCCGCGGACGCAACACCGGCCTCCAGAAACCGGCGTTCCAACCAGCCACCGCCCAATAGGCGAAGCCCGCCGCGATTCCGGCGCCGACCGCGATGACCGACTCGCTGTAGAAATCAAAGGGCTTGCGCATCTCCACCATGGTGTTGAGGCCGACCCAGGCCGACAGCCCGCCGTTGGCGACGTGGAACACCCAGGAGCGGATCGCAAAGACCTCAGCAATCAGCGCGCCGAGCGACGCCGGCAGCATCATGGCCACGGCCGAAACCGCAGCGATGAAGGTGATCCAGGCGCCCGCGAAGAACACGGCGGCGACCAGCTCGTCACCGCCGGTCTGCTGCTGCACCACGGCGGCAAAACGGGTCCAGTTGGCGATCACAACCACCGCCACCGCGACCAGGACGGCGAAGATGGCACCCAGCGGCACCAGCACGAAGCGGAGCAAAAAGCGGCCGAAGATCATTTTCAGTCCCCCAACCGCAGCGCCCCGATTCAATCCGTCATTGCCATCGCGCGCAGCGCCATACGCTCGCGCGCCGTGAGCTTCTCGGTCTCGCTTTTGAGCTGACCGCAGGCAGCAAGAATATCGCGGCCGCGCGGCGTGCGCACCGGGGACGCATAGCCGGCATTGAAAACAATTTCAGAGAACTTCTCGATCTGCTCCCAGTCCGAGCACTCGTACCGGCTGCCCGGCCAGGGATTGAACGGGATCAGATTGATCTTGGCCGGAATGCCCGAGAGCAGCCGCACCAGCGCCTTGGCGTCGGCGAGCGAGTCGTTGACGCCCTTCAGCATCACGTATTCGAAGGTGATGCGCCGTGCGTTCGACAGGCCCGGATAGTTGCGGCAGGCGGCGAGCAATTCGGCGATCGGATATTTGCGATTGAGCGGCACGAGCTTGTCGCGCAGTTCGTCGCGCACCGCGTGCAGCGAGATCGCCAGCATCACGCCGATCTCGGCGCCGGCGCGCTCGATCATCGGCACCACGCCCGAGGTCGACAGCGTGATCCGCCGCCGCGAGATGGCGAGCCCGTCGCCGTCCTGCACCACGCCGAGCGCGTCGCGAACCGCCTCGAAATTGTAGAGCGGCTCGCCCATGCCCATCATCACGATGTTGGAGACGCAGCGCTCACCCTCGGTCGGCAGCCCAGGTCCTTGCGCTCGCGTCATGCCGATGAAATCGCCGAGCCGATCGCGCGCCACCATCACCTGGCCGACGATCTCCTCGGGCGTGAGGTTGCGCACGAGGCGCTGCGTGCCGGTGTGGCAGAACGAGCAGTTCAGCGTGCAGCCGACCTGGCTCGACACGCACAGGGTGCCGCGGTCGCTCTCCGGGATGTAGACGCACTCGACCTCGTGCGCCCGTTCGCCCGTGACCTCGCCGGGCAATCGAAGGAGCCACTTCCTGGTGCCGTCGACCGAGACCTGCTCGGCGACGACTTCGGGCCGCGCCAAGGTGTAGTGCGTATCGAGGACCGCGCGGAGGTCCTTCGACACGCTGGTCATCTGGTCGAAATCCTGGACGCCCCGCACGTAGAGCCAGTGCCAGAGTTGCTGCACCCGCATCTTCTGCTGGCCCGGCGCGACGCCGACGGCGCCGAGCGCCTCGGCCAGCGCGGTCCGCGACATGCCGACGAGCGACGGCTTCGCCGGCGGCACGTAGCGCTCCAGCGGCGTCTTCTCCAGCGGAATGTCGGTCTCAAGAACGGCGGTCATGGCTCATCGGCACGCGGGTTTCGCGCGTGTCTAGCATAGATGGGGGAAAGCCGCAGAATCGCCAGCGTAAGAAACGTCCGCCGTCGTTCCGGGGGCAGCGCGCCCCGGAATGACACATCGGTTTTCAGCAGCGTGCTACCGGCACTCCTGCGACACACGGTCGAGCGCCTGGGCAATCCCCTTGAGCGAGAAGGTGTCGGTGGTCGCGGTGCCCTTGGACGTCATGGCCTTGATCACCGCATCGGGCGACTTCCGCATGGCGTCGACCAGCCGCGCCTCTTCGGCGGCGTTCTTGACCCAGGCCCCGTCGTTCTGGGTGTACATCGGGAAGCCGCCATTCGCGAGCGTCATGGTGGCTTCGGAATTCGGCTTGAACACGTAGCCGGTGACCAGGAGCGAAATCTCGTTGCTGACCTTCTCGTCCGGCCGGGTCGAGACGAACATGTAGACCACATTGGCGGCGGTACGCCGGTTCGGCGGGTTGTCCTGCTGCGCCGTCGGCTTGGACAGCGCAAAGCAAACCTTGCGGCCGCCGGGGCTCGCCGTATAGGCGCCCCAGTCGCCATACTGGCCGAGCAGCGTGGCCTGGGCGGTCGGGCTGGTCGTTGCCGGCTTCGGCTGTGCGTGAGCCGCAGCCGGCGCCATCACGGCCGCGGCCATAGCCAGCAGAACGAGGGAGCTCGGTTTATTCACTCTCATTGGGCGTCTCGCATGACCGGGAAATAGAATGTGGCAGGTCGGTGTAACTATAACCGAATAATGGGCAAAATCGGGAGTGGAAAGGCCATGGGGTCACACCAGTGTTAATGGGGCGACCGGCCGATCGCACCATCCCGCGAGAACCCATATAGAACCTGGACTCGTCAGCCATGAAAGCCTTGCTCTGCACCCGCCCCGGCAAGCCCGAGGACCTGATTGTCGGTGATCTCCCGGACCCCGAGGCAGGACCCGGCGAGGCCGTGGTGCGGATCGAGTCCGCGGCGCTGAATTTCTTCGACCTGCTGATCATCGCCGGCAAGTATCAGTACAAGCCGGCTTATCCGTTCTCGCCGGGCGCGGAGTTCGCCGGCACGGTGGAGAGCCTCGGCGCCGGCGTCACGGACTTCACGGTGGGCGACCGCGTCATCGGCTATGCGGGCTGGGGCGCGGCGCGACAGAAGATCGCGATCACCGCAAAGCGGCTCATCCGAATGCCCGAGGGTCTCGACCCCGATCGTGCCTCCGGGCTCATCGTGACCTACGGCACGTCTTATTACGCATTGAAGAACCGTGGCGAGCTGAAGCGCGGCGAGACGCTCGCGGTGCTCGGCGCGTCCGGCGGCACCGGGCTTGCGGCGGTCGAGCTCGGCCACCTGATGGGGGCGCGTGTCATCGCCGGCGCTTCGTCCGACGACAAGATCGCGTTCGCCAAGCAGCATGGCGCGGACGACGGCGTGAACTACGCGACGAGCGATCTGCGCGAGCAGCTCAAGACGCTCGGCGGCGAGCACGGCATCGACGTGGTCTACGATCCGGTCGGCGACCGCTACGCCGAGCCGGCCTTGCGGTCGCTGGCCTGGCTCGGGCGCTATCTCGTGGTCGGCTTTGCGGCGGGCGAAATCCCGCGGCTGCCGCTCAACCTGATGCTCCTGAAAGGCTGCGACGTGCGCGGCGTTTTCTGGGGCTCCTGGACCGAGCGCGATCCGGAGGGCCACCGCGCCAACACCGCCGATCTGCTGCGCTGGTGCGCCGAGGGCAAGCTCAGCGCCCACGTACACGCGGCCTATCCGCTGGCCGAGGCGGCGCGTGCGCTCGCCGACATCGCCGGCCGCAAGGTGATGGGCAAGGTGGTGCTGAAGCCTTGAGGGCTTAGGGTCTGATTCAACTCCGTTGAATCAGACCCGTCGCTCGTTCTCTTGTTTGGGCATGATCTTTTCCGAAAACCGCTTCACACTTTTCGGGATCATGCCCTAAGCCTTCGGCGGCTCGGTCTTCAGACGCTCCAGCGTCTGCTGCGCGGCGTCCCGGTGCTCGGGCTTGATGTTGCCCCAGACCAGCCGCACCGCACCGGCCAGCACCGCGGCGTCATCGGTCAGGCCGATGATCGGCAGGAAGTCCGGCAGGATGTCGAGCGGCGAGATGAAATAGGCGAGCGCGCCGATCAGCGCGAAGCGCACATGGCTCGGCGTGGCGCGGTCGAACGCGCAGTAGTAGGCCGTGAGCAGATCCTCTGCAAACGGGATACGCGCGGCAAGCCTCGTGAACTTGCCCCAGAAGTCGCGAATGACCGTGGCTTCATCGCGCTTGAAGCGTTCTTCGTCCTTCATTGTCGCCGCACTCGCAAACCGCATCGCCGCACCCCAACAAGCATCCCGCGACAGAAATCTGTCACAAAGCAGATGGTTATTCGCCGAGACCCCGGCAAGTGCCGTCAGAGCCCCGCCAGCCGGTCCATCTCGGCGGCAAGCTTGACGTCAAGCTCGGTGACCCCGCCGGCGTCATGGGTCGACAGCGTCACGTCCACGGTCTTGTAGACGTTGAACCACTCCGGATGGTGATCCATCTTCTCGGCGACCAGCGCTGCCCGCGTCATGAAGCCGAAGGCCTGGTTGAAATCCTTGAACACAAATTTCTTGCTGATGGCGTCGCGGCCCGAGACTTCGCTCCAGCCCGATAGCTTGCGGATCGCGTCGGTCCTTGTTTGTCCTGTCAGCTTCTGCGCCATGTCGCTCGATCTCCTTTGCTGAAGCGCACGCCTGCCGAGGTAGAGCAAAGCGTCGCGCGATCTTCGGTCATTCCGACTGTCGCGCCCGATGACCAATGCATCGGGGACACCGCAGGTTTCAGCGTTCCCCATCGTAGCGCATATCGGCCAGCGACAACCGGGCTGATGCCGCCTGCCGTGAGTACAATTTTAATGACGCAACACTAGTGTCGCCGTGGAACTTTGGAGATTGCCGTGCTCAATTTCGCACGATTTCGCAAGTCGGCGTCAGCGCAGACGCAATTGCCTTCGGAAGTCATTGCACCCGAACTGCCGAAAATCCCTCCGCAATTCATCCGCACCATCCGGCTGCCGTTTTTTGATGCAGTCGCGCTCGCACAGTGCGACCTGACGGTCGACGGTCGCGAACCGGCCTTTGCCCTGGCATTCATTTCGCCGCATCTCGATTTCCGGACCGCTGCCCAGCAGATCAAATCGCGGCTGCCCGGCGCGACGAAATTCGTCGCCACCTCGACGGCCGGCGAGCTGTCGATAGATCCGTCGGCCAATGGCCCAGCGCTGTACTGCTCCGCCGACGGCATGTGGTCGACGGTCATCATCCAGTTGTTCTCAGCCGAGATGATCGCCGATGTGTCATTGCACACCGTGCGGCTGTTCAGCGAGGACATTCGCGCGGGCCAGCCGACGCGCAGCATCGACGAGCGCGTCGACCTGCTCCGCCGCGAGCTGGCGCGGGTCAAGCCCGCCTTCAACCTCGACCCCACGCAGACATTCGCTCTCACCCTGATCGACGGATTGTCGGCCAGCGAAAGCTTCCTGATGGAGGCGGTGCATCGCGACGGCCGCTTTCCCTGCCTGTTCGTCGGCGGCTCGGCCGGCGGCAAGCTCGACTTCAAGGACACCTGGCTGTTCGACGGCTCGGTTGTGGTGCAGAACGCGGCGGTCATCGCCTTCGTGCGCATGGCGCCGGACAAGCGCTTCGGCATTTTCAAGACGCACAACTTCCGCAAGACCGACAAAAGCTTCCTGATCTGCAGCGCGGACCCGGTCCGCCGCACGGTCACCCATGTCGCCGAATCCGACGAACTCGCCCCGGCGAATTTCGTCGAGACGCTGGCGCGGCATTTCCGCTGCACGCCGGAGACGCTGGCCGAGCGGATGCGGGACGTGACCTTCGGCATCGAGATCGAAGGCGAGGTTTTCGTGCGCTCCGTCGCCACCGTCGACGTGGCCAAGGGCGCGGTGCACTTTTACTGCGACCTCGCGGCCGGCGACCGGCTCTATATCCTCGAGCCGGTCGATTTCGTCGGCAAGACCGACTCCGATTTCGCCGAGTTCATGCGCGACAAGCCGAAGCCGCTCGGCGTCATCCTCAACGATTGCGTGCTGCGCCGCCTCTGCAACGGTCCGGCGCTGGCGCGGCTGAAGACCTTCGACGGCATGCCGGCCGCAGGCTTCTCCACCTTCGGCGAGCTGCTGGGCATCAACATCAATCAGACGCTCTGCGCGGTCGTGTTCTTCGACGCGCCGCACGGCGTTGCGTTCCGCGACAGCTACAGCGACGACTTCGCCGTCCATTACGGCCGCTTCAAGAGCTACTTCCTGCACCGGCGGCTGGCGCTGGCGGATTTCCAGACCCGCTCCCGGCAGCGGCTGATCGAGGTGTTCCGCAAGGAACTGAGATC
>CAKZHN010000528.1 GCA_936924235.1 uncultured Rhodoplanes sp.
CGACATCGAGGGGCTCGGCGAGAAGCAGATCGAGCTGTTCTACGAGAAGGAGTGGGTGAGGGAGCCGGCCGACATCTTCACGCTGCAGGCGCGCGACAAGAAGATCAACCTGAAAGAGGTCGAGGGCTACGGCGAAACGTCGGTCCGCAATCTCTACCAGTCGATCGAAGCACGTCGCGACATCTCGCTGGAGCGATTCATCTACGCGCTCGGCATCCGCCACGTCGGCGAGACCACGGCGATTGCGCTCGCCCGCGGCTATGGCTCCTGGAAGGACTTCCATGCTGCCGCGTTGAAGGTCGTCGACAAGGACGAGGAAGCCGTCGCCGAGATGGACGCGCTCGACCAGATCGGCGACACCGTGATCGAGGCGATCGGCGAATATTTCGGCGAGAGCCACAATAGGAAGCTCGTCGACCGGCTGGTCGCGCAGGTGTCGATCCAGGACGCCGAGAAGCCGAAGACCGACACCGCCGTCGCCGGCAAGACCGTGGTGTTCACGGGTTCGCTGGAGAAGATGACCCGCGACGAAGCCAAGGCCATGGCCGAGCGGCTGGGCGCGAAGGTCTCGGGCTCGGTGTCGAAGAAGACCGACTACGTGGTCGCGGGCCCCGGCGCGGGCTCCAAGCTCGCCGAGGCGCAGAAACACGGCGTGCAGGTGCTGAGCGAGGACGACTGGTTCAAGCTGATAGGGAAATCTTGACGCGGCGTACCCGGTTTACCCCGCCTGCTCGTGAAGCTTCCGTGACTATGTTGGCGCAGCGTGCTACTGACGAGCTGCTCTAACGCCGGGGACGAATTCGGGTGCAATCGCCAACGGCCGTCGAGCGGCGTTTCCAGCTCGTCCTGATCAAACCCTCACATTACGACGACGACGGTTATGTGATCCGCTGGTGGAGGGCGATGATTCCCTCCAACTCGCTCGCCGCCGTCTACGGCATTGCGGCGGATTGCGCGACCCGGCGCGTGCTCGGGCCGGATGTCGTCATCGACATCGAAGTGATCGATGAGACCAACACGCGAATAGACGTACCGGCGATTCTCGCTAGGCTTCGGCGTCACGGCGATTTCGGCTGCATCGCACTGGTCGGGGTCCAGTCGAACCAGTATCCGCGGGCGCTCGACATCGCGCGGCCGTTCCGCATCGCTGGAATCCCCGTTGCGATGGGCGGCTTCCACGTGTCGGGATGCCTGTCGATGCTGGACGGGCGCGCGATCGAGCTCGACGCCTGCCGGGACATGGGCGTCGCCATGTTCGCGGGCGAGGCCGAAGGCCGGCTCGATATGGTGCTGATCGATGCGGCTGCCGGCCGGCTCGAGCCGGTCTACAACTTCATGAAGGACTTACCCGGAATTGAGGGCACGCCGGTCCCGTTTCTTCCGAAACAATATGTCTTGCGGACGCTCGGCATGAGCGCCAGTTTCGACGCCGGCCGAGGTTGCCCCTACCAGTGCTCGTTCTGCACCATCATCAACGTCCAGGGCCGCAAGTCGCGATTTCGTTCCGCGGACGACGTCGAGCGCCTGGTGCGGCTCAATTGGGCGCAAGGCATCCACAAATTCTTCATCACCGACGACAATTTCGCGCGCAACAAGGAGTGGGAATCGATCTTCGACCGCCTGATCGAGCTGCGCGAAAAAGAGAATATCCCGATCGGCCTGCTGATCCAGGTCGATACGCTGTGCCACAAGATTCCGAATTTCATAGCCAAGGCGAAGGGCGCCGGCGTCACGCGGGTGTTCATCGGGTTGGAGAACATCAACCCGGACAATCTCGCGGCGGCCAAGAAGCGCCAGAACAAGATCACCGAATACCGCAAGATGCTGCTCGCTTGGAAGGCGCAGGGCATGATGACGCTGGCCGGGTACATCCTGGGTTTCCCGGGCGACACGCCGGAGTCGATCAGGCGCGATATCGAGATTGTTCAGCGGGAACTGCCGCTCGACGTGATCGAGTTCTTCTGCCTGACGCCGCTGCCTGGCTCGGAGGACCATCAGGTTCTTTTCAACAACGGTACGGCGATGGATCCGGATCTCAACAAATACGATACGGAGCATGCCTGCACCGCGCACAGCAAGATGAGCCTGCGACAGTGGGAAGGCATCTATCACGAAGCGTGGTCGCTCTATTACACCCCGGAGCACATGAAGACGCTGTTGCGTCGAACCGCTGCGACCGGTGGCCCGATGGGCAGTCTCGTGAAGCTGCTGTTCACGTTTTCAACGACGGATTGGGTCGAAAAGCTGCACCCGCTGCAGAGCGGTATTCTCCGTCTGAAGCATCCGTCCGAACGGCGGCCGGGCTTGCCGCGTTTGAGTCCGTGGCTCTTCTGGCCGCTCTTCGTCTGGGAGACACTCAGGAAACACGCGGCGCTGGCCGGCGTCATGGGGCGGCTCCTGTTGTGGAAGACGATGATCGCGCGCAATCCCCACGCCGCGCGTTATATGGATCAGGCGCTGACGCCCGACGGCGAGGACGGAGAGCAGCGGGCGGAGACGCTCGACCTCCTCACCATGACGTCGGGCGGGTTGGCGGCTGTCGCGCACCTTAAGAAGATTGCCAAGCTGACGAGTGCGCTGCCTGAGGCCGGTTGATGCTCTATCGCACACCGCCTTTGTTCACGACTGGGCCGGTGTAGCCCTCGATCTGCTTGCGCAGGCTCTCGATCAGCTTCTCGTCGATCATGAACTCGCGGTAGTTGTTTGCGATCTTGTACGAGGTCAGCGGCTTGAAGCCCTCGGGCGGTGCAACGTCAGCCCGCGACGAGAACGAGCCGACGCGGCTCTGCTGCTCCTTCGCCAGGAACCACGTCAGATAGAGCTTCGCGGCGTTCGGATGCGGCGCGTCCTTGAAGATCCCGCCGGTCAGCGTGAACACCGGTGTTTCGTCCTCGGGCGACCACACCACATCGAGCTTGCCTTGTCGCCGGAACTCCCACACCGACGACGACGCGTCGAACGTCGCGATGTTCTCGCCGGTGGCGACGCTGCGCGCGACCGGCAGGTGGCCCTGCACATAGTTCGGCTTGTTGGCGGTGTATTTCGTCATCCAGTCCCAGCCGTATTTCTGCACGATGATGTGAAACAGATAGAGCGTCGCGTCGTCGTCGGCCGGATAGCAGGTGATGAGCTTGCCGGCGAACATCGGTTTCAGAAAATCCAGCGCCGACTTCGGCGCGTCTTCCGGCTTCACCGCGGCGGTGTTGTACGCATAGGTCAGCGCATTGGCGCTGAACGACATATAGGCGCCGTCGGGGTCCTTGAAGTTCGAGTAGATCTGGTCGAAGCCGTCAGGCTTGAAGCTCATGAGCTTGCCCTGCTGCTTCCAGGTGACGAAATCCTGCACGGTCTGGAAGAACGCCATGTCGACGGCGAGCTTCTTGGCCGCCATCTGCTTCTCGATCTCGGCGTTCAGCACGTTGCTGAAGCCGCCGGTCACCTTCACCTCGATGCCGGGATATTGCTGCATGAACAGCTTGGCACGGTTCTCATGGGGCGCGGCGGGGCCGCCGGAATAGAACACGACCTCCTTCTCGGCTTTGGCCTTTTCATAGAGCTCGGCGAGCGTTTCGCCGCGCGCGTGAAATGGCAGAAGCGCGATCGCCACCGAAGCCAGCGCGAGCCGGCTGGCAAAGCTCCAAGAAACGCCCCACGACATGAAGTCCTCCCCCAATTTTGGGCAAGGATAGACCGCGGATCGTGCGAACGGGAAGCCTGTTCAGGCGCGGCGCACCAGCGCCGCAAAACCGATGACGAGAACGATGGCCAGGGCATCCATCAAGATCGACAACGGCAGCGCGCTCGGAGAGTCGGCCATCAGCGTGCCGGCGTATTGCGCGATCGCGGCGCCGAGCGCCATCTGCGTGAAGCCGGTGATGCCGGCGGCGGTGCCGGCCGATTGCGGCCGCACGCTGACGGCGCCGGCGATCGCGCCGGGCAGCAGCAGGCCGTTGCCGACGTTCACGATCATCTGGGGCACGAACACGATCAGAGGGCCCCAGTTCAGCGCGAAGGCGGTGAGCGCGGTCGACAGCGCCACGCCGAGGACTTCGATGATAATGCCGGCCCAGATCATGCGGTGGATGCCGTAGCGCATCGACAGCCGCGACGAGATGAAGTTGCCGGTGATGTAGCCGATCGACGACAGCGCGAACCAGGCGCCGTATTCGGCGGGCGAGCGGCCCATCAGCGTCACCACCACGTGAGCGCCGCCGCCGAGGAACGCAAAGAACGTCGCCGAGCCGAAGGCGCCGGCAAGGACGAAGCCTGCAAAGCGCGCGCTGCGCGACAGCCGCGCCAGATCGCGGAAGAAGCCCTCCCGCGCGCCGTGCTGCACGTTGAGCCCGCGCGTCTCCGGCAGCGTGATCGCAGCCCATGTCACGACCAGTGTGGAGGTGATGGCCGTGAAAAGAAAAATCGCCTCCCAGCCGAAGCCGGTTTCCAGGAGACCGCCGATCAGCGGGCCGAGAGTCGGCACCACGGCCATCACGGTCGCGACCAGGCCCAGCATCGAAGCCGCACGGTTTCTGTCAAACAGATCGCGGATGATGGCGCGGCTGATGACGACGCCGGCCGAGGCGCCGACGGCCTGCAGGATGCGCGCCGCGATCAGGCTCTCGACCGTGGAGATCAGCACCGCGCTGACGCTCGCGCCGGCCGTCACCGACAGCGCGACGATCAGCACCGGCCGCCGGCCGAAGCGGTCGGACAGCGAGCCCATCAGCAATTGTCCCGCGGCCATCGCCAGCAGATAGATCGACACGATGAGCTGGATGGTGCCGACGTCGGAGGCGAGGCGATTGGCGAGATTGGGCAGCGCCGGCACCACGATGTTGAGCGTGGTCGGACCGATCGAGGTCAGCGCCATCAGCAGCAGGAGAAGTCCCCAGGGCGTGGCTTCAGTCCGAGGATGGTCGTGCAGTTGCCGTGCGGCCTGGTCGTCCACCTAACCCTGCCCAAGCGGCAGGGTCGCGGCCGCGAGCCAGGGGCGGGTCTCGTCGTCGACCAGCGGCATCAGGGCCGCGGCGATCTTGGCGTGATAGATCTCGATCCACGAGATCTCATCGTAGGTGAGCATCGACATCTCGATCAGCCGCCGGTCGAATGGCACCAAGGTCAGCGTCTCGAAGGTGTTGAGCGGCTTCTCGGCGCCCTCGACCTTGGGACCTTCCACCACCAGCACCAGATTTTCGATGCGGATGCCGTAGGCGCCGGTTTTGTAGTAGCCCGGCTCGTTCGACAGGATCATGCCGCGCTTCAGCGCCGTGTTGCCGAGCTTGGAGATGCGCGCCGGCCCCTCGTGCACCGACAGATAGCTGCCGACGCCGTGGCCGGTGCCGTGGTCGAAGTCGAGGCCCGCGGCCCACAGATGCTGCCGCGCGAATGGATCGAGCTGCGCGCCGGTGACGCCGTCGGGGAACACGGCGCGGGCGAGTGCGATATGGCCCTTCAGCACCAAGGTGAAGCGCTCGCGCATCTCGTCGCTCGGCTCGCCGATCGCGACCGTGCGGGTGATATCGGTGGTGCCGTCCTCGTACTGGCCGCCGGAGTCGATCAGGAACAGCTCGCCCTGTTGAATCGGCCGGTTGGTGGCGCGCGTCACGCGGTAATGCACGATGGCGCCGTCGGGGCCCGCGCCCGAGATCGACGGAAACGACACGTCCTTGAGCAGCCCCGTGTCGCGGCGGAAGCTTTCCAGCGCCTCGACCGCGGCGATTTCGGTGATTTCGCCCTTCGGCGTCTCGCGCTCGAGCCAGGCAAGGAAGCGCGTCACCGCGAGGCCGTCACGAAGATGCGCCTCGTGCGCGCCCTCGATCTCGACCGGGTTCTTCACCGCCTTCATCAGCGAAATGGGATCGGCGCCGCGCGTCACCTTGCCGCCCGACACCGTGACGATGCGGGCCAGCGCATCGGCGGCGGTGGCCTGATCGAGCCGCACGGTCTTGCCGACCACGCCCAGCGCCGTGAGCTCGCGGATGAAATCCGCCGGCTCGCGCACCGCGGCGAACTCTTCGAGCTGATGCCGCACCGCGTTGCTGAGCTTGGCGCTGTCGACATAGAGCTGCGGCTTGCCCTCCTGCGGCACGATGGCGAAGGCCAACGGCAGCGGCGTATGCGCCACATCGGAGCCGCGGATGTTGAAGGTCCAGGCGACGTTATGGGGGTCGGAGATCACCAGCGCGTCGGCGCGCAGGTTGCCGATCTCAGTGCGGATGCGGGTGAGCTTGGAGCTCGCATATTCGCCGGCGTAGCGGAATTCGTGCAGCACCACCGCGCCGAGCGGTGGCGCCGGCCGGTCGGTCCAGATCGCGTCGACCGGATCGGGTTCGGTGGGCACTGCGGTCGCGCCGGCATCGGTGCACGTGCGGGCGAGGCGCTCGGCGCCATCCACCGTGTGCAGCCACGGGTCGTAGCCGAGCTTGGCGCCGGCCGGCAGGTTCTGGCCGAGCCATTTCTCGGGCGAGGTCTCGCCGCTGTGCACGATGGTGAAAACGCCGGTGTCGACTTGGGTGCCGGCCTGCAGCGTGTAGCGGCCGTCGACGAACAGCGCGGCTTTGTCAGGGAGAACGACGACCACGCCGGCCGAGCCGGTGAAGCCGGTCAGCCAGGCGAGCCGCTCCTCGGAGGGCGGCACGTATTCGTTCTGATGGCGGTCGGCGCGCGGCAGGATAAAGCCTGACAAGCCGCGCCGCTCGAGCTCGGCCCGCAGGGCCTCGACCCGCGGTCCGGTCTGCGCCGGGGCGGGGTCATCAAACGATTGAAAACGGGCTTCGAACATCACCGCCGCAATCTAGGGGGCGGGTGGGGGTGCGGCAATTGCGTCCGGCGCAGGCCGCCATCTGATCTGTGGGTCGTTGATGTGCAATGCAGCATATCCGTCGTTCGGAGGACATTCCGGAATTTGATCCGGCGGATCAGAAATCTGAATTAATCTTTGAATTATGCGGGGTTAGGCCGTGAGCCATGCGTCCGCGAGGGCTACCGACTAAAGTCGAATCGTCCTATGTTGCACTGCAGAAAGACGGGCGGCCGGGGATCTGTCGGCGGTCTTTTTCAGGACGAAAGGAGTCCCCCCATGTCGATTGCCACTTATGACACCGCTTCTGCGGTCCGCACTGGGGCCGCACCGGGCGCCAAGCGTCCGGGGCTGTTTGCCAGGTTTTATGCCGGTTTGATCGAGGCCCGCCGCCGCCGGGCTTTTGAGGAGCTCAAGCGCCACGGCGTCATGCTTCCCTTCGAGATGGAGCAGGCCGGCTGGAAGGTGAACGAGCGCAACGAGGACTCGCTGCCCTTCACCCGCTGATTCTCCCGGCCGCGCGGCGTCGCCTCCTCCGGGCGCCGCGCCGTCACGGGAACGTGCCCATCGCCCCGGGTCCACAGCGACCGGGGCGATGACCGTTTTTTAATTTGAGGATCAGCACTTTATTAGGTAGGGTGCGACATTATGCAGCAGGGGCAATGGACCCATGCTCCATTGCGTACGCTAATGGGACCCCGAGTGCTTATTATGGGCCGAGGCTCAGATTAAGTCGGGGATCCGAGCGAAGATGCGGAAAATGTCCAGGGGCTAGTCCCATGGTTACTTTGACAGTCACAACGTCCGACTCCCACGAGGCCACCGCCGACCGGGGCGCTTTCCTGCGCTTCCTCGACACCCTGGCCGAGTGGCACATGCGCCAGTCGCATCGCGTGATCAGCCGCGCTCAGCCGCTCGCCGCCACCATGAGCGGCGTGAACCAGCCGTCGAGCGGGAAAGACCGCTCCAGCATCAGGCCCTGAGAGCGGTACGCGGTCAGCGCCGCGTTGGTCTGCGACTTCAGGATTCCCGACAGGATAATGCGTGCGTTCGGCTCGAGCTGCCGCGCC
Organism: uncultured Rhodoplanes sp.; assembly: GCA_936924235.1. Classification (GTDB taxonomy): domain Bacteria; phylum Pseudomonadota; class Alphaproteobacteria; order Rhizobiales; family Xanthobacteraceae; genus Z2-YC6860. The sequence goes on from CAKZHN010000528.1 coordinate 7,867, forward strand.
ATCGGCGCGGCCAGCCGCTGCAGCGGCCGCAGCAGGATGTTCGACATCACCAGGTCGAACGGCGCACGCTTCATGATCTCGGGCGCGCGCAAGTCGGCGGCGTGAATGGCCGTGACGAAGGAGCCGACGCCGTTGAGCCGCGCATTGTCGCGCGCGGTCTGCGCCGAGCGGGCGTCGATGTCGGTCGCGAGCACCGGCACGCGAAACAGCTTGGCGGCTGCGATCGCCAGGATGCCCGAGCCGGTGCCGAGATCGAGGATGTGCCGCGGCCGGTAGTTGCGCGCGAGAAAATCCAGCGCCAGCAGGCAGCCGCGCGTGGTGCCGTGATGGCCGGTGCCGAAGGCGGTGGCGGCTTCTATTTCGATGCTGATGCAGTGGCTCGGCACACGGTCGCGGTCGTGCGCGCCATGCACCACGAAGCGGCCGGCGGCGACCGGGCGCAGGCCGATCAGGCTTTCCTTGACCCAGTTGCGCGGCGCGACGCGCTCGAACGTCACGGCGCGCGCAAGCTCGTCGCTGCCGGCGAGCGCCACGATCTCGCGGAGGCTCGCTTCGTCCGGGCGCTGGCGGAAATGCACGTCGACCTGCCAGCGGCCGTCTGGTTGCTCGAAGGCCGCGCAGGCGGTCTCCGACGGATCGAGGCTTTCGGCGAGGAGATCGGCGATGCGCCGCGAGGTCTGCTCGTCGGCGATGAGACGCGCCACGAACGTCGGTTCGGTGTCGGACGGCTGGTCGGCTTTTGATTTGGTCACAGCGGTTTATGCACGCCCTATAGCCGATCTTCCACAACAATTATCGACAGGATATAGACAGGCTTATCCCCAGATCCGGGGCTTCCCGCCATCGATTTATCCCCTGGCGCTCCACAGCGCATCCAACCGCCAAGGCCTTGCATGGACAGCGACAAGACCATCTGCGCCGAACTTGTCCAGGCCTGGGGCTTCGCCCGCGACCAGGGCAAATGGGATGACCTGCTGGCGATCTTCCATCCGGGCGGCGAGATCGCGGTGTCATGGTTTCGCGGGCCCTATCCGGAGTTCGTCGCGCACTGCCAGCGCAACTTCGGCAAGGGCAGCGAGGCCAAGCATCTGCTCTGGCCCGCGCGGGTCGCGGTGAACGGCGCGCGCGCCACGGCCGAGACCAGTGTCGCGATCCTGGTGCGCCAGACCATCGAAGGCATCGCCGTCGACCTCAACTCCAACGGCCGCTTCCTGGATCGGCTGGAACGCCGCGACGGCGTCTGGCGCATGGTCGAGCGCGCGGCGCTGTACGAGAAGGACCGCCTCGATCCGGTCGAGCCGTCGCCGAAGTTCAACGCCATGATGGCGGGCGCCGGTGCGCAGAAGTATCCGGCGCCCTATCGCTACATGGCCTATCGGGTGCACGCGGCGGGCCGCTCGCTCGCCGAGCCCGTGCACTATGACGGACGGCCCGAGACCGAGGCGCTCAAGACGCGCTACGCGCAGTGGCTCGCGGGCGCCTGAGCCTGTTGTCAGCCAGTGATCACCAGCCCGGCGGGCGTCCGGGGAAGTAGAACGGCGCGGGGGGCGGGTTGTAGCTTCGCTCGCGGTCGTAGAACACGCGCGAGCCGTCCGGCTGACGCACCCAGTAGCCCGGGCGCTGCTCCTGCTCGTAGCGCCGCGACTGCGGCCCGTTCGACCACTCGTCGTTCACGTAGACAGAGCGATTGTCGTAGCCGGGCGCGCGGCGCGTCATCGCAGGCTCGTCCGCCGACGGCACCTCGCCGGTCAGCACCACCCGGGTGTTCGGCATGCCCTCCTGCTTCACCAGATCCCACAGCACGCTGGCGTTCGCGCGGCTCAGCCGCACGCAGCCATGCGAGGCCGGCCGGCCGATGGCGCGCATGTGGTCGGTGCCATGGATGGCATGGCCCCGCTGGGTGAAGAAGATCGAGTTCGGCATCGGCGCGTCGTCCCACTCGCGGCTGAAGTGGTCCTTGTCCATGCGGAACGGCGTATAGGCGCCGGCCGGCGTGTCGTAGCGCGCGATTCCGGTGGACACCGGCCAGACATGGAGTTCGCGGCCGTCGCGCGAGACGGTCATCTGCTGGGTCGACTTGTCGATCTCGATGAGCAGGCGGGCGGAGACGGGCTGCGCACTGAACCAAAACAGTACAGCGGTGAACGCCACGCCGGACAGGCGCACACCGAACAGGCGAACGAGACGCATTGGGAATTCCCGAGCCTCACCACACCGCATCTAACCCACAGTTTACCATGTTGGTTGCGTAAATTGTGGCGTCGCCGGGCAAATTTATGTGAGGGGAAGCGGCGGCCTGGAGCTGCAATTGGCCGCCTTCAAGCGGGCTGCATTACGTGCAAACCGGAGTGGCCTGGTTCGGGCACCATTTGAGCGCGCTCGAGATGGCGAACAGGAAACGCACTCTGCTCACATCGTCGGTCTTGAACGAGTAGTACACCGGCGCCGCCACCGCGAAGCTCGCGGTGAGCTCGTCTTGCAGCAGCATGCGGATGCCCGCGCCTGCGGATGCGACCGACAGCTTCTCGCTGTCCATGTTCCAGACGCGCCCGCCGTCGACGAACGCGTAGAGCTGATAGCCTTTCAGGAACGGCAGCTGTGGCTTCTGGTCGAAGCGCAGCTCGACGTTTCCGGAATAGCCGTTGTCGCCGTTGA
>CAKZHN010000529.1 GCA_936924235.1 uncultured Rhodoplanes sp.
GAGCAGGATCGCATGCGAGATGCCGTGCTGCAGGCCGTAACGGCCGCCAACGATGTGGCCGATGGCATGGACGATCGACACCATCGCGTTGATCGCCGCCATCCCCGACATCGTGCAGGCCATCTGGCAGGCGGCGCGCGCGTCGAGATCGAAGGGCTCGGCGACGGCGCGCGGCAGCTCTTGATAGAGCAACCGCGCGGCATGAAGCCCTAGCCCGGTCGAGATCGGATGCCGGTAGGCCGAGTAGAGCGTCTCGATGGCGCGCGCCATGGCGGTCATGCCGGTGGCGGCGGTCAGCGCGGCCGACGCATGCACCGCCATCTCGGGGTCGAGCACCGTCGCGGACGGCGTCAGGTCGTCGTCCCAGAACAGAAGCTTCACCCGCGACTGCGGATCGCGCGACGCCGCGGTCGGCATCACGTCGGAGGCCGAGCCCGCGGTGGTCGGCACCGCGACATGCGGCACGGTGCGCGTCGGCAGCGCGCGCTTCTGCATCGCGCCGCCCGGCGAATACGTGATGGCAAAGGGCTTGAGGTCGCCGCCGCCGGTCGCAAGCCTGATCTGCAGCGCCTTGCCGGCGTCGATCGCCGAGCCGCCGCCGACCGTGACCAGCGTGTCGGAGGAGCTTTCGCGGAACACGCCAAGGCAGCGTTCGACCATCTCAATCGGCGTGTGCGACTTCACTTCGGCAAACACCGCGGCGAGCCGGTCGCCGAGGCCGGCCTTCACCTTGCCGAGCATCTCGGTGCGCGCCACCGTCGAGCCGCAGATCACCAGCGCGCGCCGGCCGCCGACCTCGCCGACCACCTCGCCGAGCCGCGCAACGGCGCCGCGGCCGGACACGATCCGGCCCGGCCAGTAGCCGAAATCCACCGGCAATGCGGTGCCGCTTTTGTTTTCCATCATCGACTGAGTTTCAGCACAAATCGGTCCGGTCTGACCACCCCGGCGGCCGCTCAGCGGTTATTCGGGCAAGCCTGCTTTCCGAAGCCCTTCCGAGAAGGTCGCGATGTCCTGCGGCCGATAAAACGGGAGAAGTTTCGCGAGGTTGGAGACCCGCAGCATCGGATCGAGCTCGCGCATATGACGGATCGCCTGCTGGGCTTTATCCATCCGGCCGGCCAGCGCGTGGCTTGCCGCGATGACGCCGACGATGATCAGGAAGCTCGGCAAGTTCCTGTACGCCATTTCGGCCCATGACGAGGCGGCGTCAAAGCGACCGGCCAGCAAATGCGCCAGCGCGGTGCCTCCCTGCATTCGAAACATTTCCGGGTCGAGCGGGCTCAGGCGTATCGCGCGGGCAAAGCGTTCGATGGCGGCATCGTGCTCGCCACGCCCGATGCGAAGGAAGCCGCTGAGAAACCAGGCCGCCGCAAGGTTGGGATTGAGCACCAGGGCCCTGTCGACCAGCGCGATGCCGCCATCAAGATCACCCGCCAGGTGTGCGAGCGCATGGCCGCTTCGGGTGAGAGCGACCGCATTGTCCTTGCCCAGCTCCACGGCACGCTGGGCCAGGCGAACGCCCTCGGCGGCCTCCTGCGCGGGGTCGCGCATCCAGCCATTGACCTTGCGCCAGAAGCGGCACCATGCGGCCATCGCGAGAGCCGACGCGAATTCCGGATCGAGCTCTATCGCCTTGTGAAACAGCGGCAGCGCCTCGCTGATGGCCTCTCTGGTCCCCGGATGAAAGCTCGCCATCCCGCGCAGATAGTAGTCGTAGGCGTCGAGGCTTTCGGTCGGCTTGCGTTTGGCGCGTCCGATCTCGGCTCGCTCGAGCTGTGGTGCGATTGCGCCGACGACGCTGGTGGCGACCTGATCCTGCAGCTCGAAGATGTCGTCGAGAGTGCCGTCGAATCGATCGGCCCAAAGATGCGTCCCGGTCATCGCATCGACGAGCTGGCCCGTGATGCGCACGCGGCTGGCGGCTTTGCGCACGCTGCCTTCCAGCACGTAACGCACGCCCAGTTCGCGGCCGACCTGCTTCACGTCCACGGCGCAGCCCTTGTAGGTGAAGCTCGAATTGCGCGCGACGACGAACAGCCGGTCGATGTGCGACAAGGCCGTGATGATGTCCTCGACGACGCCGTCGGTGAAATAGTCCTGCTCGGGCTCGCCGCTCCAGTTCTGGAATGGCAGGACGGCGATGGACGGAGCGTCCGGAAGGGTCGGTGGTGCGGACGTTTCATCCGATTTGGCGGGCTCGGTCTTCGGGCGGCTCACGTCCTCCGAAGCGTCAGCTTCCCTGACGTCTGCGACGAAGCGGAATCCTTTGCGTGGGACCGTCCGGATCAGGCGCTGGTCTTCGCCGTTGTCGCCGATCGCCTTGCGCACTGCATTGATATGGCTGGTCAGGGTGGATTCAGAGACAATTCTCCCGCCCCAAACCGCCTGAATCATGTCGGCCTTGCTGACAACGCGCTCGCGGTTCTGCACCAGGAAGGTCAACAGGTCGAAGACTTGGGGTCCGATGGTAACGGGCTCCGACCGACGGGTGAGTTCACGCCGGATCGGGTCGAGCACACAATCTTCGAACACAAATTGCACTTTCAGCGCTCCGTTGCCCGACGCGAACGCGCCGCGACGCCGGCCTGCAGCCCGTCGCCGGCCAGCGTTTGATAGCACACCAAAGATCACCGGGCGCGTTGCAAGGCCGCGCCTTGGTCATCTCGGCGGTTCGGGTGCGATCTTCGCGAGGGGGACGGAATCCCGAGCGGCGCGACGCCAAAAAAGGAGAGACCGCCTCGCGGCGGTCTCTCGACATCTCCGGGGGATTGCTACCCGCCGTAACTCTGCACCAGCGAGCCCGCAACGAGGCTCCAGCCGTCGACCAGCACGAAGAAGATCAGCTTGAACGGCAGCGACACCACGACCGGCGGCAGCATCATCATGCCCATCGACATCAGCACCGAGGCCACCACCAGGTCGATGATGAGGAAGGGCAGGAACAGCAGGAAGCCGATCTCGAAGGCGCGTTTCAGCTCCGAGATCATGAAGGCCGGAATGAGGATGCGCAGCGAGATCTGGTCGGGCGAAGACGGCAGCGTCTCCTTCGCCAGATCGTTGAAGAGCTTGAGGTCCTTTTCGCGGACATTCTTCAGCATGAACGCCTTGAACGGCGCGGCCGAGCGTTCGAACGCCTGCTCGGCGTTGATCTCATTGGCGACGAGCGGCCTGATGCCGACTTCGTAGGAGCGCTGGAACGCCGGTCCCATCACGAAAGCGGTGAGGAACAGCGCAAGCGAGACGATCACCGCGTTGGGCGGCGCGGTCGCGGTGCCGAGCGCGGTGCGAAGCAGCGAGAGCACCACGACGATGCGGGTGAAGGAGGTCATCATCACCAGGATCGACGGTGCGAGCGACAGCACCGTGAGCAGGGCGATGAGCTGGATGACTCGTTCGGTCAGGCCGGAGCCCTGGCCGAAGTTGATGCTGACGTCTTGGGCGTGCGCGGGTACGGAGAGAAGAAGCGCTATCGCCACCCCCGTCGTGAGACGGACGCAGGCGGCGAACCTGCTTTTCGTCAAGTCTTCCCTGGTTTGTTCAAGAGGCTTGCCATTTCCTGTTCGAGATTGTTCGGCTGTGCAGCCGCGGCGGATTGTGCGCCGCCCTTGGTTTGCGCCCCGACTACGACACGCGCTTGACGGACCGGCGGCTTGACGTCGGCGACGACGCGGCTGGCGCCGGCGTCGGCGATCACCTTTGGCGCCGTCGGCCGCCGCAGCGCCGCTTCCAGCCGCTGCGCCATTTCGGCGAGACTCTGGTCCGGCGGCGGAACCATGGGCTGCGGCGCCACTGCGACCGGGGCAGGGGCGGGCGCGACCGGCGCCAGCTCTTGCGGCGCGATGCGCGGCGGCTGCGGCGGTTCGGGCTGCGGCCGCGACAATTCCTGGGCGAGGCTTGCCAGCGTCTCGGCGGGCCGCGCGGCGCGGACCGGCGGCGCAACCGGCGCGACGTGCACAGGAGCGACGTGCACCGGCGGCGGCACGTGGATGGCAGGCGGCGCTTGAACGGCCGGCGAGGCGACGGCTTCGTCGGGCGTGTGCCAGTCATCGTCGGCGGCCGCGACGACGCGCGGCGCGCTGCGCTCGGGACGCATGGCGACCGCGGGGGCGGGCGGCGGCTGCACCACCGGCTCCGGCTGCTGCCATGGCGCGGGCTCCGGCACCGCGCGCAGCGCAGGCTCGGAACCGTTGCGCGCGGGCGCGGTGTCGCGGGCCGCAAGCGGGCTGCCGCGCACGATATTGGTTTCCACCACCACGTCGGTCGGACCGCCGATCATCAGGAGATGCTCGGCATTGTCCCGGCGGACGATGACCAGCTTGCGCCGGCTGTCGATGGCTGCGGCGTCAACGACGGCGAGGCGGGGCTGGCGGCCGCGTGCGCCGGGATCGAGGCGGGTCGCGCCGAAGCGGCGCACCAGCCAGGTCGCCGCGCCGATCAGCAGCAGGACGACAACGAATGCGATGACGAAGTTCACGGGTGTCGGTAGATCCACGCCGAAGAGGCTGTTCATTGGTTCTCCCCCGGCACCGCGGGCCTATGGGCCCGGAGGCGCCGAAGCGTTCAACGCTCGCGTGTATCCGGACCCGACCCAATCGGGACCCGGAAACCATCCGATCCACGCCAAAGTCGTTAACGCCGCCGGCAATATTTGCCGCCGGGAACCTTAACAAATCGCTAACGGCTTTGCGCGGGGTCGAATCAACCACGCCAGCAGTAGTGATTCGCTTGGTAAACGGCAGTTTGATGGCACGCAAGCATGTTCCGCTCCGGAACGGCTTTAACGCTTCGTTAACCATACACCGGGCAAAGTCTGCCCACCTGTTCGGCGTGCTACCCGTAACGGAGCCGCGCCGCGGCTCGCGAATTTCGCGAGGAACTGCCTTGTCCATCACCGACCTCCCGCTGTTTTCGATGCTGCGCAGCCGCATGCAGTGGCATCAGGAACGCCAGCGCGTGCTGGCGCAGAACGTGGCCAATTCGGACACCCGCGACTTCCAGCCGCGCGATCTCAACCCGCTCCGATTCGAAAATGTCGAGCCGGGCACGATGAGCGTGGCGATGCGACGCACCGACGGCGGCCACATGAATTCGTCCGGCGGCTCGGCCACCGGCTTCCAGACCGGCCAGGCGCGCGGCTTCGAATCGCGCGTCAGCGCCACCGCCGTCAATCTCGAGGACGAGATGATGAAGGTCGCGGCCAACCAGATGGACTATCAGGCTGCGAGCTCGCTCTACATCAAGAGTCTCGGCCTCATCAAAATCGCAATCGGCAAACGCTGAAGATCAAGGGAGGATTCATGGACTTTCTCAAGTCGATCGCCGTCGCCGCCTCGGGCCTCCGCGCGCAGTCCGGCCGCATGCGAATCATCGCCGAGAACATCGCCAATTCCGATTCGACCGCGGCGCAGCCCGGCGCCGATCCCTATCGCCGCAAGATCGCGACGTTCAAGAACGAGATGGACAAGGAGCTCGGCGTGCCGCTGGTGCAGCTCGGCCGCGTGCAGAGCGACCAGGGCGAATTCCGCGTCAAGCACGAGCCCGGCCATCCCAACGCCGACGAGAACGGCAACGTGAAATATCCCAATGTGAACGCGCTGGTCGAAATGACCGACCTGCGCGAAGCGCAGCGTTCGTACGAGGCGAACATCAATGTCATCAGCGCCTCGCGTCGCATGATCCAGCGTACCATCGACATCCTCAAATCCTGATCCCGGAGATTAAAAATGGCTTCCCCAACACTTGCGGCTAACGCCTACAACAATCTTGCACGACTGGCCGATCCGACCGGCCCGATGAAGTCGACCGGCGAAGGGCCGAGCTTCGGCGAACTCGTCAAGGAAGCGCTCGGCTCGCTGACCACGGCCTCGCGCGCCTCGGATGCGCAATCGCAGGCGCTCGCCGCCGGCAAGGCCAACATCGTCGACGTCGTGACCGCCGTGGCCGAGACCGAGGTGGCGATCGATACGCTCGTGTCGGTGCGCGACAAGGTCGTCGCCGCCTACGAGGAAATCATGAAGATGCCGATCTGACGCTAGCGACCGAACCCCAAGACCTGACTCCTCGGGTTCCTGACCACGCAAAGGGGGCGAATCAGGAAGCAGAAAGAGAATTGAAATGAACGGAGCCGAAGTCCTCGACGTTGCGCGCGACGCGATCATCACGCTCGTGCTGGTGTCGAGCCCCTTGATGCTGGTGGGGCTCGCCATCGGTGTGGCGATTTCGCTGTTCCAGGCGCTCACCCAGATTCAGGAGATGACGCTGGTGTTCGTGCCGAAGATCCTCGCGATCTTCGCCGCCATGCTGATCACGCTGCCCTGGATGGCCGACGCGCTACAGAGCCACATGGCTCGGGTGGCGATGCGCATCATGCATGGCGGGTGAGTCCGGTTGACGGCTCGGTCCCAAGGACGCGTGGAATGAAGATCGACGTCTCGTTCCTGCCGACGTTTGCGGCGGCGTTCATGCTGTGCTTTTCGCGCATCGGCAGCATGCTGATGCTGCTGCCGGGGCTCGGCGAGCTCACGGTGTCGTCGCGGGTGCGGCTGACGCTTGCGCTGGTCTTGACCGCGCTGATCCTGCCGCTGCACCGCGATGCCTATCAGATCGACCTGCATTCCTTCGGCCCGGTGCTGACGACGCTGTTCCAGGAGCTCGTCATCGGCGCGGTGCTGGGCCTGCTCGCGCGGCTCACCGTCTCGGCGCTCCAGGTCGCGGGCGTGGTGATCGCCCAGCAGATGGGGCTCGGCTTCGTCACCGCGGTCGATCCGACCCAGGGCCAGCAGGGCATGATCGTCGGCAACTTCCTGGCGGTGCTCGGCATCACCATGATCTTCGCGACCGACCTGCACCATCTGGTGATCATGGCGCTGAACGACAGCTACAGCATCTTCAAGCCCGGCGAGCTTCCGGTCTTCGGTGACGTCGCCAACGTGCTGAGCAGCACGGTCGCGGGTGCGTTCCGCATCGGCGTGCAGATCGCGGCGCCGTTCCTGGTGTTCGGCCTCTTGTTCAACATGGGGCTCGGCATTCTCTCGAAGTTGATGCCGCAGATGCAGGTGTTCTTCGTCGGCATGCCGCTGTCGATCATGATCGGCTTCCTGATCCTGTTCATGGTGGTCGGCGCCATGATGACGGTTTTCCTCAACTACTCCGGCGGGGTCTTGCACCTGCTGGCGCCTTCGGGCTGATGCGGGAGCACGCATGGCCGAAGGCGAGAACGATGCAGATCGCTCAGAAGACCCTAGTGCGAAACGTCTCGAAGAGGCGCTGGAGCGCGGCGACGTCGTCAAGAGCCAGGAGGTCTCCACCTGGTTCGTGCTCGGCGCAGGCGCCCTGACGCTTGCGGCGTTCTCCGGCCAGATGAGCAGCGGGCTCACGGCCACGTTCCGCGGGCTCGTCGCCAACTCCTATCAGATCCCGGTCGACCCCCGCGGGCTGATGATGATCCTCGGCCGCATCGAGGGCGAGGTGCTGGCCGTGATGGCCATCCCGATGGGCGTGCTGCTGCTCGCCGGCATCGTCGGCAACGTGATCCAGCACCGTCTGGTGTGGTCGACGGAATCGCTCAAGCTGCAGTTCTCGAAGGTCTCGCCGCTCGCCGGCGCCAAGCGACTGTTCTCGCTTCAGGCGATCGTCAACTTCCTGAAGGGCCTGGTCAAGATCGTGGCGCTCGGCGCCGTGATGACGGCGTTGATGTGGCCGCAGCGGCACCGGCTCGACACGCTGGTATCGACCGACATCCTCGCCTCGCTGCTGCTCACCAAGTCGCTCGCCCTCAACATGGCGGGCACGGTGGTCGCGATCCTGTTCCTGGTCGCCGCGGCCGACTACCTCTACCAGTACCGCCAGTGGTTCGAGCGCCAGAAGATGTCGATGCGCGAACTCAAGGAGGAGTTCAAGCAGACCGAAGGCGACCCGATGATCAAGGGCAAGATCCGGCAGCTGCGTCAGCAGCGCATGCGCAAGCGCATGATGGCCGCGGTCCCCAAGGCCTCGGTGGTTATCACCAACCCGACACACTATGCAGTGGCTCTGCAGTACGAGAAGGGCATGGAGGCGCCGGTCTGCGTCGCCAAGGGCGCCGACAACATGGCGCTCATGATCCGCGAGATCGCCAAGAAGCATTCGATCCCGATCGTCGAGAATCCGCCGCTCGCGCGTGCGCTGCACGCCACCGTGGAGATCGACGACGAAATTCCGACGGAGCATTACAAGGCTGTCGCCGAGGTGATCGGCTACATCACGAAGCTGCGCCGCGGCGCGGCGCGCAAATAGCGGCACGAAAGACTCAGCCGCGAAGTTCCTTCCGCGGCGAGCGCGAATTCGCTTGCTGGGCGGGCCGCGCTGGGGCACCAAAGAGGCTGATTCGTTGCGTCGCGTTGCAGTCCCCGCACCGAGCACCGAACCAGCATGGCAAGTCAGGACGTGAGCGAAACCTTTCGGCCTCCCGCGGTGGACCGCAGCCATACCGGAGCTCGAGGTGGCAGCATCGGCATGGTGCTGCTGGTCGCTCTTGCGCTGGTCGGCGCCGCCGTCGGCCTGCTGCTGATCGGCCGCAACAACGCCACTCCTTATATCCTCGCGCTGCTGGCGCTGCTCGCCATGGTCGGCGTGTTCTCGCTGTTTGCGCTCGCGACCGACATCCTGCGCGTCGGCGGCCGCGATGGCGCCCATCCGATGCTGCGCGCCGTGGTCGACGAGGCGGTCGACGGCCTGCTGATCACCGATCCGCGCGGCCGGGTGATCTACGCCAACGCCGCCTATCTCGAACTGGTCGACGCCCGCGACACCGACGACGTCCGTCCGATCGAGCGGGTGTTCATCGGCGATCCCGACGTTTCCGAAGCGGTGTACCGCCTGCTGAAAGCCGCCCGCGAGGGCCGCCGTGCCCAGGAAGAGGTGCGGGTCACCGGATTGAAGGGCCGGCCGGTGAGCTGGCTGCGCCTGCGCGTGCGTCCGTTCGGCGACGGCAAACGCTTCGGCGAGCTCACCGTCTGGGGCGTCACCGACGTGACGCGCGACCGCGAGCGCCAGGAGAACATCTTCCAGGAGCTGCAGCACGCCATCGACTATCTCGACCATGCGCCGGCCGGCTTCTTCTCGGTCGATGCCAAGGGCGAGCTGCGCTACATCAACGCCACGCTCGCAGCCTGGCTCGATCACGATCTGGCGCAGGTCGGCTCCGGCGGACTGATGCTGTCCGACATCGTGTCCGGCAACGGCGCGGCACTCCTCACCACGCTCGGCGCGGCCCCCGGCGAGGTGCGCACCGAGCTGATGGACCTCGACTTCAAGACCCGCACCGGTCGCACGTTGCCGGTGCGGCTGTTCCACAAGGTGGCGTTCGGCGCCGATGGCACGCCCGGCGCCTCGCGCACGCTGGTGCTGAGCCGCGCGCAGGATGGCGCTGCGGCCGACACCCAGCGTTCGGCCGAAGTGCGCTTCATGCGCTTCTTCCAGTCGACGCCCATGGCGATCGCCGCGGTCGACAAGAACGGCCGCATCTCGCGCAGCAATTCGCTGTTCGCGCGCCTGTTTCCGGCCGCCACCCAGGATGCCGGCAACCGCTCGATCCTCGCCGTTGTGTCCGACCGCGACCGCGCGGCGCTCGAGGCCGCGATCCGCTCGGCGGCCGCAGGCCAGAGCGAGATCGCGCCGGTGGATGCGTCGCTCACCGGCAACGGCGAGCGCTGGGGCCGCTTCTACGTCTCGCCGGTCAAGGAGGACGACACCGAGACCGCGATCGTCTACGTGCTCGACACCACGAGCCAGCGCGTCACCGAGAACCAGCGCGACCAGGCCGAGAAGATGAAATCGGTCGGCCAGCTTGCCGGCGGCATCGCCCACGACTTCAACAACGTGCTGTCCGCCATCATGATGGCGACCGACTTCCTGCTGAACGCGCACAAGCCGACCGATCCGTCGTTCCAGGACATCATGCAGATCAAGCAGAACGCCAACCGGGCCGCGAGCCTGGTGCGGCAGCTGCTGGCGTTCTCGCGTCGCCAGACCTTGCGGCCGCAGGTCATCGATCTTGGCGAGACGCTGTCCGACCTCGGCATGCTGCTCAAGCGGCTCCTTGGCGAGCGCGTCACGCTCGACGTCAAGCACGCCCGCGATCTCTGGCCGGTGAAGGCCGACATCTCGCAGTTCGAGCAGGTCGTCGTGAATCTCGCGGTCAATGCCCGCGACGCCATGCCGGACGGCGGCAAGCTTTCGATCCGCACCGCCAACGTAACGTCGCCGGAGGCCGCGAAGTTCAACTACACCGGCATGCCGGCCGCCGACTACGTGCTGGTCGAGATCTCCGACACCGGCACCGGCATCCCGCCGGACATCATCGGCAAGATATTCGATCCGTTCTTCTCCACCAAGGAAGTCGGCAAGGGCACGGGCCTCGGCCTCTCGACCGTCTACGGCATCGTCAAGCAGACCGGCGGCTTCGTCTATCCGGAGTCCGAGGTCGGCAAGGGCACGACGTTCCGCGTCTTCCTGCCGCGCCATGTGCCGGGCGAGGAAGCTCCGGTCGAGACG
>CAKZHN010000530.1 GCA_936924235.1 uncultured Rhodoplanes sp.
GCGAACCCGGAATCCATAACCCCGAGTCGTGGTTATGGATTCCGGATCGCCGCTTCGCGGCGTCCGGAATGACAACCTGCATCAGAAACCGGGTGGTTGCGCGCTCACCAAAGGCGCACATGCGCCACGTGAGCAATCATCGCAGCAAAGGTTCGGAACAATGGCGAAGTCCTACTACAGCATGATCCTCGATCATCCGGCCGACGACGTGTGGGCCGTGATCCGTCCGTTCGATCACTACGCCTGGGCCGGCGTCGAGAGCGAAACCGTCATCGAGCAGGACAAGGCCGGCGATCAGGTCGGCGCGGTGCGCCGCGTCACCTATGGCGGCAATGTCATCCGCCAGGCACTGCTTGCGCACTCCGACGTCGAGCGCTCCTACACCTACGAATTCTGCGGCGAGCCGCCGTTCCCGGTGCGCGATTATGTGGCGACCATCCGCGTCCTGCCGGTCGTCGCGGACAACCGCGCGCTGGTCGAATGGTCGGCGACCTTCGATTGCGCGGCCGACGAGCGCGACAAGTGGGTGCAGCACTTCGAGCGGAACGGCTTCGCCAAATGGCTCGGCGCGCTGCGCGACTTCATGGGTCAGGATACGCGCCGGCAGAGCAGAAGCGCCTGAGGCGAGGGGGACGCCGCTACGGCGTCGAGGCCTCGGCCTTCTTCCTGGCGGCGTCGTAGGCCGCCAGCATGTCCTTGAGCTCCGGGCCGGGCACGGTCCGGCTCGATGAGATCAGCCGCGCGAGGCGGTTGTCCCTGGGCAGGAACGCGCTGTCGGGTACGGCCTTTATCCTGTTGAACAGGGCGCGCTGGTTGTCGGCGTCGCCCGGGTCGGCAATCGACTCCGGCGTGCCGGTGATGATCACCGCCGGCGTGCAGGTCGTGGTGAGCTGGCTGCTGCCGCTCAGCCCGCTCCAGTCGCTCAGGTTGAAGTTCTGCACCCGATAGACCGGGGTGTCCGACACCTTCGCGGCGAGCAACTCCGGATTGACCACCGGCAGGGTGCGGAGCTTGCGCTGCTGCAGCAGTTGGATGTTCGAATTGGACGGCTCGACGAATTGCACGAAGAAGCCGACGTCGGCGTGCTCGGAGGCGACCCTCTCGATCGCCGTCGTCGCGTTCGAGACGATCTGGATGTTGTGCGCGCGGCCGAGCCCCTCCGGATCGATCCGCTGCAGGAACTCGAACGAGGCGCGCGAGCCGCCGTCCGCGACGGCGAATTGCAGGCGCCGGGCATGGCCGACTACCTGGCCGAAATACACCGCTGCCATGTCCTTCTGGCGCGTCACCATCCACAGGCCTTCGCAGGCCAGCGTCCGGATCAGCACGAGCTTTTTCGCAGCCTCGAAGTTGTCGAGCGCCCAGCGCGCCAGCACGTCGAGCTGGGCAAAGCCCAGCGAGCGCGGGTCCGCCAGCACCTTGGCGATGTTGTCGGGCGTGCCGCCGCTCGGCGTGCAGGCATAGCCGTGGAAGCCCGCGTTCTCCATGGCGACGGGAATCGGCGGGCAGAACGAGCTGTGATAGGCGCCGGCCTCGCTCGCCGTGTAGATCGCCTTGGTCTTTTGTTCCTGCGCGGCCGCCGTGCCGGTCAGGGCCGCGGTCACTGCAACTGCGAGAAACGCCGAACGAACCATCCCCGCGGCCTCCTGAGCCGTTTGGAGGATATTTCCGGCGACGGACGTGACAATCGTATGAAGGTTTAGCTGCGACGCATCGGTGGTTCGCTGCCCCGGCAGAACGGGGCCGCGAAAGGGCGCCTCCGGGCGGTTTTACCGGTGAATCAGCGTGCCGGCGCCCTGGTCGGTGAACAATTCGAGCAGCACCGCGTGCGGCACCCGGCCATCGAGGATGACCACGCCCTCGACGCCCTTTTCCAGCGCATAGAGGCAGGTCTCGACCTTGGGGATCATGCCGGCCGTGATGGTGCCGTCGGCGATCAGCCGGCGCACATCGGCGGCCGACATCTCCTTGATGAGCTGCTTGCTCTTGTCGAGCACGCCCGGCACGTCGGTCAGCAGCAGGAAGCGCTTCGCCTTCAACGCGCCGGCGATGGCGCCGGCAAAGGTGTCGGCATTGACGTTGTAGCTGCCGCCGTCGGCCGAGGCCGCGACCGGCGCCAGCACCGGGATGAGCTCGCGGCCGAGCACGGTGTCGAGCACCGTGGTGTCGACCTTGTCGGGCTCGCCGACGAAGCCGAGATCGATCACCTTCTCGATGTGCGAGTCCGGATCGATCACCTTGCGCGTCGCCTTCTTGGCGAGCACCAGGTTGCCGTCCTTGCCGCACAGGCCGATGGCCTTGCCGCCGGCGGCATTGATGTAGCCCACGATCTGCTTGTTGATGGAGCCGGCCAGCACCATTTCCACGATTTCCAGCGTGCTCGCGTCGGTGATGCGAAGCCCCGCCGCGAACTGCGACTGCACGCCGGCACGCTTGAGCATCGCCTCGATCTGCGGCCCGCCGCCATGCACCACCACCGGATTGATCGCGGTCTGCTCGAGCAGCACGATGTCGCGCGCGAACGAGCGCGCCACCTCCTCGTTGCCCATCGCGTGCCCGCCGTACTTGATGACGATGGTTTCCTCGTCATAGCGCTGCATGTGCGGCAGCGCCTCGGACAGGACGCGGGCGGCGTCGAGGGGATTTTTCACAGTGCTGTCATTCATGGCCGGTCTCGTGGCGTTAGGCGTGGCTCTTCTAGCCGACAATTGCCGGGCCCGCGAGGGCCGAATATTGCGGGTCAGTCGGCCGGTTTCGGGCCGATATAGTTCGACGCCGGGCGGATCATCCGGCCGGTTTTCTGCTGCTCCATCGCGTTGGCGAGCCAGCCCGGGCAACGCGCGATCGAGAACACCTGGGTGAAGGCGTCGCGCGGCACGCCGACCGCGTCGAGCAGGAGCGCGGCATTCATCTCGATGTTGGATTGAAGCGAACGGCCGGGCTTGTGCCGGGCCAGCGCCGCGAGCGCCTTGCGCTCGACCTCGGTGGCGAAAGCGAGCCGCCCGGCATCCTTGTTGAGGGCCGCGACTGCAGTGCGCAGCACGTCGGCGCGTGGATCGCGGATGCGGAACACGCGGTGGCCGAAGCCCATCAGCCGGCCGCCGTCCGCAAGCTTCTTCTCGATCCAGCCGTCGATGTCGCCGGAGGCCTTGATGTCGTCCAGCATGTCGAGCACCGGACCGGGCGCGCCGCCGTGCAGCGGACCGGTGAAGGCGCAATAGCCGCTGACCACCGCGGAGGCGAGCGACGCCCGGGTCGACACCGTCACCCGCGCCGCGAAGCTCGAATTGCCGAGGCCATTCTCGCAGACCGTGGTCAGGTACGTGTCGAGCGCGCGCACCTCGTTGGGCTCGGCGGGCGCACCACGCAGCATGCGCAGGAAGTCGGCTGCGGTTGTCAGCGCCGGATCGGGCGCGACCGGCGGTTTGCCGTCGCGCATCCGAATGAGCGCCGCGGTCGCGACCGGCAGCACTGCATGGATGTCGGCGGGCTGGCTGTCCTCGGGCAATGCCGCGAGTGCGATGCGCGCGCCTTCGAGCAGCGGGCGCTTTGCGGCCGCGCCGATCCAGTCGTTCATCGCCGCGAACGCCCGTACGCGGCTCGCACCGAACGCGCGCACGATGGCGTCGCGCGTCAGACCCTCGCCGGCGAAGCCTTCCCAGATGATCGCGACCGTGCCTTCGAAGCCGTGGTTGGCGACGAGATCGTCGATGGTATGGCCCCGCACCCAGATGGTGCCGGTGTTGCCGTCGGTGTGGCTCAGCACGGTGTCGGCCGCGACGACGCCTTCAAGCCCGCCGTTGTTGCTCGTCATGCCGTCACCGCGCCGTCAGCGCCGCAACCGCCAGCACGAGCCAGCCCGCGATCATGATCATGCCGCCGCTCGGTGCCGCCATCGGAAACAGCCGCGAGCCGAGATAGGCGCGCGACGCGACGTCGGCTGCAAACAGCGCGGCGCCGACAACGAAGCCGCACAGCGCGACGAGTCCCACGATGCGAGACAGCATTGCCTGATGGAGCAGCGCGACACCTCCAATCACAGACGCCGCATGTATTAACAGCAGATAGCCGGCGCTATCGAGGCCCGCGCCTGGCGTGCCGTGGGCAGACGCCGCTGTCAGTGCAATTCCGGACGCTCCCATGAGACCAGCGAAGACCAGCAATGCAACTTCCATCGTGACCTCGTTATTCGTTATTCCAGCGAAACACCTGCGCTTTGCGGCATGATTTTTTGAAAATTTTGCACATGTCAGCCACGTGTCAGGTTTGCACTGACTTTTTGTCACAAGAACTTCAGCTAAGGTTTTTGCGCGTGATCGGAATGAGCCGATTACGGCACAATCCATCCCGAATTGCTCTTGGGGCCCTGGCGTCGCCCATTCCGCCGGGGCCCTTTTTTCTTTCCCACTCAGCTTCGTTCTTTTTTCAGCCGCGCGATCGCCGCGCGCAGCTCAGGCATTCCCGCGCCCGATCGCGACGAGGTCGGCAGTACATTCGGAAACGCGGCGGGCCGCTTCTTGAGCGCGGCTTCGATGTCGGCGATCCGTTCGGCGAGCTCGGACGCTTTCACCTGATCGGCCTTGGTCAGCACAATCTGATGGCTCACCGCGGCTTCGCCCAGCGCGTCGAGTGGCGGCTTGTCGGCATCCTTCAGCCCGTGCCGCGCATCGATCAGCACGTAGACGCGGGCGAGGTTGCGGCGGCCGCGCAGATACTCGTGGATCATCCGGGTCCAGGCGCGGACCTTGTCCTTGGGCGCGGCGGCGAAGCCGTAGCCCGGCATGTCGACCAGGGTCAGCATCGGATCGCCGGCGAAGAAGATCAGCTCCTGGGTGCGGCCCGGGGTGTGCGAGGTGCGGGCCAGAGCATTGCGGCCGGTGAGCGCATTGATGAGGCTCGACTTGCCGACATTGGAGCGGCCCGCAAAGGCGATCTCGACGCCCTGCGGCTTGGGCAGCGATTCGATCGAGCCTGCAGCGGTCGCGAACCGCCATTCCTGCGCGAACAAAAGGCGGCCGGCCTCGCGTTCGGCGGAAGAGAAATCGGACGAAAAATCGGGTGCAGTGGTCACGGCGTTTAAGCTAGGGTTCCGGTCTCAGATTGTCATCCAACGCGAGGCGTATTCTATGCCGGTTTCTATGTACACGGTGTCTATCCCGGTTTTCATGCAGCATCTCAACGGCCTGTCCGGGGTGCTCGACAAGGCGGCGGCCTGGGCCACGGCCCGCAAGGTCAACGAGGCCGATCTCCTGAACATGCGGCTGTCGCCGGACATGTTCCCGCTGGTGCGCCAGGTCCGCGCCGCGACCGATCACGCCGCCAACGCGGCCGCCCGGCTGTCCGGCAAGGAGCTGCTGAAGTTCGCGAACGACGAGACCACGGTCGCCCAGCTCAAGGACCGCATCGCCAAGACCATCGAGTTTCTGAAGGGCGTGAAGCAGTCCGAGATCGACGGCACCGAGGGCAAGGACATCAAGATCACCTTCCCGAACGGCAACGTCCGCGAGTTCACCGGGCAGAGCCTGCTGCTCGGCAACGCCCTGCCGAACTTCTATTTCCACTCCACCACGGCCTACGACATCATCCGGCAGTGCGGCGTCGAGATCGGCAAGCGCGATTTCATGGGCACCCCGCCGGCGTAAACACACCGGCGTCATTCCGGGGCGCCCGCGAAGCGGGCGAACCCGGAATCCAGACGAGCATTCGGTGTTTGGAACTGGATTCCGGATAACCGCGCTGCGCGCGGTTATCCGGAATGACGGCCGAGAGAGCGACACCCACTGAAAAAGAAAATGGCCGGGCAGAGCCCGGCCATTTTGCTGAGATCGTGAATGGACGTGGACGCTACTTCTTCTTGTCCTTGTCGTCCTTCTTATCGTCTTTCCCCCCGAACAACGACTTGATGTTGCCCCACAGCTCGATCTTTGCGCCGTGGCGACGCATGATGAACGACTGCTGCGCGACCGACAGCGTGTTGTTCCAGGCCCAGTAGATCACGAGGCCGGCCGAGAACGACGCCAGCATGAAGGTGAAGATCAGCGGCATCCAGTCGAAGATCATCTTCTGCGTGGGGTCCGGCGGCGCCGGGTTGAGCTTCATCTGGAAGAACATCGTGAAGCCCATGATCATCGGCCACACGCCGATGTGCAGGAAGTGGCCGATCATCGGCAACGTCGTCGGATCGAAGGGAACGAGCCCGAACAGGTTGAACAGGTTGGTCGGGTCCGGCGCCGAGAGGTCGTGGATCCAGCCGTAGAACGGCGCGTGCCGCATCTCGATCGAGATGAACAGCACCTTGTACAGCGCGAAGAACACCGGCACCTGGATGACGATCGGCAAACAGCCGGCCAGCGGATTGATCTTCTCCGTCTTGTAGAGATCCATCAGCGCCTGCTGCTGCTTCATCTTGTCGTCGGCATAGCGCTCGCGGATCGCGGCCATCTCGGGCTGCACCGCCTTCATCTTCGCCATCGAGGCGTAGGACTTGTTGGCGAGCGGCAGGAAGATGATCTTGATGGTGAGCGTGATCAGAAGGATCGCGATGCCGAAGTTGCCGACATGGCGGTACAGCCAGTCGATCGACCAGAACATCGGCTTGGTGATGAAGTAGAAATAGCCCCAGTCGATCAGGAGCTCGAAGCGGTTCAGCCCAAGCTGCTTCTCGTAGCCGTCCACGACTGCGACCTCTTTCGCGCCGGCGAACAGCCGCGAGGTGCTCGACGCGGTCGCGCCCGGCGCCACCGTCACGGCGTCGCCGAGATAGTCGGTCTGGTAGGTCTTCTGGGTGCCGTTGGTCTCGAACGAATACTTGGCCTGGATCGTCGCCTTGGGGTCGGGCAGCAGCGTCGCGGCCCAGTACTTGTCGGTGATGCCGATCCAGGCGTCGGTCGCCTTGAACGAGACGTTCTTCTTGTCCTCGATCTGCTTGTAGGTGAACTCCTGCAGGCCCTGGTCGCCCATCACGCCTATCAGGCCTTCATGCAGGATGTAGTAGCCGAGCGTGTCGGGCGTGCCGTGGCGGCGGATCAGTCCGTAAGGATAGAGCGTCACCGCGGCGCTGCCGCTGTTCACCACCTGGCTCTCGACCGTGATCAGGTATTGCTCGTCGATCGAGATGATGCGGCGGAATTGCAGGCCTTCGCCGTTGTCCCAGGTCAACGTGACCGGCTTGCCGACGTCGAGCTTGCCCGAGCCCTGCTGCGTCCAGACCGTGTTGCGGTCGGGCACCTTCGAGGACGCGCCCGAGCCGCCGACCCAGCCGAAGTCGGCATAGAACGGGTGCGGGCTGCCGGCGGGCGAGAGCAGCACGATCGGCGGCGACTTCGGATCGATCGTCTCGCGATATTGCGAGAGCGTGAGGTCATCGATCGACGCGCCCTTGAGCGCGATCGAGCCCGCGATGCGCGGCGCCTGGATGCTGATGCGCGGCTCGGCCGCGATCACGGCCTCGCGGGTGAGCACCTGGGTCGGGGTCGCGGCGCCCCCCTGGCCGGGCAACTGTGCGGCCTGTCCCGGTGCCTGGCCCGGCGCTGCCTGGCCCGGCGCGGGCTGAGCCGGGGTCTGCGCCTGCTGCTGCGCCTTGATCTGCGCCTCCTGGCGCTGCTTCTCCATCTGCGGCAGGCCGAAGAAGTACTGCCAGCCGATCAGGACGATCGCGGACAGCACGATGGCGAGAAGCGTATTCTTTTGGTCGGTCATATCCGGCTCTATTTCGTCCCACGATGTGGGGTGGTGTTCGGGCTGCCGCCAGCAGGTGCGGCTTCGCCTTTCAAGGCTTGGCTTTTTAAAGCCTGGCTTTTGCTGTCGGGCCGTGACGCGTGGACGCGGCGGAGCGCGCGGTCGAAGTCCTCGGCCAGGCGTTGAAATGGCATCTGCAGCGCCTGGGTCCGCCCGATCAGCACATAATCATAGCCGCGGCGCATGCCCTCCGGCGGCGCCAGGCGCACCACCTCGCGCAACCGCCGGCGCACCCGGTTGCGTTCGACCGAGTTGCCGACCTTCTTGGAGCATGTGAAGCCTACGCGCACCGGTCCGTCCTCGTGGCGATCCCGGGCCTGGAGCGTAAATCCGCCGGCCGGGGCGCGGCTTCCGGCCGCTGCGGCCAGGAAATCGGCGCGTTGCTTGAGCCGCTGCATCGCCGGCGGGGGCGGAGGGCCCGCGCCGGGATCAGGCGCTGAGCCGCTTGCGTCCGCGCGCGCGCCGGGCGGCCAGAACCTTGCGGCCCCCCTTGGTCTTGAGGCGGGCGCGAAATCCGTGACGGCGCTTGCGCACCAGCTTGCTGGGTTGATAGGTCCGCTTCACTTGTCTGATCTCCGGTTCGCCCCTCAAAGGGACGGTAACGCCGTCAAGGGCGCGCTTATAAGGACGCAGGGCAGGGGCGTCAAATACAGGACACCCTTGGGTTGGCAACGGTCGCGATTTACCTCAAATATCAGGCACATGGTCCGGACTATGGGGGAATGCCCAGGACCGGACCTAAGATTTCCCCGGACCTGAGATTTCCAATGACCTTATGCGGTTTCCGATACGAGGGTGTTAATGGCCGAGGAGCTTAAAGCCGAGCTTTGCGTCATCGGCGCGGGCGCCGCCGGCCTCGCGGTCGCGGGCGCCGCCGTGGCGCTCGGCGTGCCCGTGGTGCTGATCGAGAAGGGCCGGATGGGCGGCGAGCACCTCAACACCGGCTGCGTGCCGTCCAAGGCAATGCTCGCGGCCGGCCATCGCGCCGAGACCTTCCGGACCGGCGCGCCGTTCGGCATCGAGGCCGCCCGGCCCGTGGTCGAGTTCGACCAGGTCAATGATCACGTCCATCGTGTCATCAATTCGGTGGCGGCGAACTCCTCCCGCGAGCGGCTCGGCGGGCTCCATATCCGCGTCATCGAGGGCGAGGCGCGGTTTCTCGACGGCCGCACCGTGGCTGTCGGCCAGGGGGAGGATGTGAGATTCAACGTCCGCGCCCGGCGTTTCGTCATCGCCACCGGCTCGAAGCCTGTGCAGCTCGCGGTCTCCGGCATCGACCATTGTCCCTATTTCACCAATGAGACCATCTTCGACGCCCGCGAGCGACCGAAGCATCTGATCGTGATCGGCGGGGGCCCGACGGGCCTCGAACTGGCGCAAGCCTTCCGCAGGCTTGGCTCCGAGGTCACGGTGCTGGAGCTGAACAAGCCGCTCGCCGGCGAGGACCCCGAATGCGCCGCCATCGTGCTCGATGCGCTGGAGCGCGAGGGCGTCACGATCCGGAGCGGCGCCAAGGTCGAGCGGGTGCGCGCGCTACGTCAGCGCATCGAGGTGGTGCTGGCCGGCGACACCGAGGAGACCATCCAGGGCACCGATCTATTGGTCACCATCGGCCGGCAGCCAAACAGCATGGGCCTTAATCTCGACGCCGCAGGCGTCCAGCATGGCCCGTCCGGTATCACCGTGAACAAGCGCTTCGGCACCAGCAACCGGCGCATCTACGCCATCGGCGACGTCACCGGCCTGCCGCACTCCACCCATTCGGCGCAGCACCAGGCCGCGTTGCTGGTCCGGCATATGTTGTTCCGGCTGCCGGTGACGTTTCGGGTCGACGAGATCCCGCGCGTCACCTTCACCGAGCCGGAGCTGGCGCATGTGGGCCTGACCGAGGAGCGGGCGCGGGAGGTCCACGGCACCGTGCGGCTCCTGCGCTGGCCTTATCTCGACAACGACCGGGCCCAGGCCGAGCGCGAGACCCGCGGCCATATCAAGGTAGTGACCGATACAAGAGGGCTCATTCTGGGCGTGACCATCGTCGGCGCCGCAGCCTCCGAGCAGATCAGCGCCTGGACGCTGGCCATCAACCATGGCCTCAACATTCGCGCCATGGCCGATTTGGTAGTACCCTACCCGACCTATATGGAGGTGGGTAAACGGGCCGCGATCTCCTTCTTCGCGCCCAAATTGTCGACATCCTGGGTGCGGCGCCTGTCGGGATTCCTCAGGCGTTTCGGTTAGGGTCTGCCCATAGCGCGTCGGAGACGCGCGTCAACGCGCTGACGGGGTTCATGACGAAGCACGAACCGGTTCCGATGGAGGTGTCCCAGGCCGTGTTGCCGGGCACCGAAGGGAACGAGCCGAAGCGGCCGGCGAGGCTCAACCGGGTGAGGTTTGGCCTCTCCGGCAAGCTCCTGCTGCTGACCGTGCTGTTCGTGATGCTGGCCGAAGTGCTGATCTATGTGCCCTCGATCGCGACCTTCCGCCTGAACTGGCTTAACGACCGCCTCGCCGCCGCCCACACCGCCGCGCTGGTGCTGGACGCCGCGCCGAGCGGCATGGTGCCGGAAAGCCTCGCCCGCCAGATCCTCAACAGCGTTGGCGCGCACGGCGTGGCGATGAAGATGGGCCATCAGCGCCGCCTGCTCGCGGTGGATCACCGCGAGGTCGACACGTCGAACTCCACGTTCACGGTTCTCGTCGACGCGACGCGGCGGGTGATCGACGCCGGCTTCTTCCAACCCGCCGATCCGGTGCACG
>CAKZHN010000531.1 GCA_936924235.1 uncultured Rhodoplanes sp.
GTCATCAAGCCCGAGACCAGCGAGAAGATGCGCTACCTGATGCAGCTCAACGCCGAGAAGGGCTCGGCGAAAAAGGCGGACATCCCGGGCTACTACGTCGGCGGCAAGACCGGCACCGCCGAAAAGGTCGTCAACGGCCGCTACTCCAAGACCAAGCTGCTGACGACGTTCACGGCGATCCTGCCGGCCGACAAGCCGCGCTATCAACTCATGATCATCCTCGACGAGCCGCAGGGCCTCCCGGAGACCCACGGCTTTGCCACCTCGGCCTGGAACGCCGGCGCGACCGCGGGCCGGGTGGTCGCGCGCATCGCGCCGATGCTCGGCATCGAGCCGCGTTTCGACATGCCGCCGGCCGACCAGCTTATTTTAGCCAAGTTAAAGCAATAATCGGGAAGTTCTGGCGGCGCGGCCCGCGCCGTGCCATAGGACGGGCCGGCGGTTCTTCATAATGCTGTGGCGCGATTGCGCGACACGACAACGGCGACGATGAAGCTTTCCGAACTCCTGACCAACCAGGCTTCGCTCGATGCGCGCACCGCCGCGCTCGACATCGGCGGCATCACCGCGGACAGCCGCGCGGTGAAGCGCGGCGATCTGTTCGTGGCGGTGCCGGGCACCAAGGCCGACGGTATGGTGTATGCCGCGCAGGCCGCGCAGGCGGGCGCCGCGGCCATTGTCGGCGAAAGCGCGCCGCCGACGCCGCTGCCGAATGGCGCGGCGTTCGTTAAAGTTGCCAATGCGCGCAAGGCGCTGTCGCTCGCCGCGTCGCGCTTCTATCCGAAGCAGCCCAAGGTGATCGCGGCGGTCACCGGCACCAGCGGCAAGACCTCGGTTGCAGCCTTCACGCGGCAGATCTGGGAGGCACTGGGCCACGAGGCCGCGAGCCTCGGCACCATCGGCGTGGTGACGCCGAAGAAAGCGATCTACGGCTCGCTGACCACGCCCGATCCGGTCGGGCTGCACAAGACGCTGTCCGAGCTTGCCGCCGAAGGCGTGACTCATTTGGCAATGGAGGCGTCGTCACATGGCCTCGACCAGCACCGGCTCGACGGCGTGCGGGTCGCGGCCGCAGGTTTCACCAATCTCAGCCGCGATCATCTCGACTATCATCCGAGCGTCGAAGCTTATCTTGCGGCCAAACTCCGGCTGTTCGAAGACCTCGTGGTCGACGGCGGCTCCGCGGTGATCGACGTCGATCACGAGCACAGCGACGCGGTGGTCGCGGCGGCAAAGAAACGCGGGCTGAAGCTGATCACGGTCGGCCGCAAGGGCGAGGGCATCCGCCTCGCGGCGACGGAGATCGACGGCTTCGCCCAGCGGCTCACGTTGGTTCATGCCGGCAAGACCTATTCGCTGAAGCTGCCGCTGGTCGGCGCCTTCCAGGTCGAGAACGCGCTTGTGTCGGCAGGACTTGTCATCGCGACCGGCGGCGACCCCGGCGCGGTGTTCGCCACGCTGTCGCAGCTCAAGGGCGCCAAGGGCCGGCTCGATCTTGTCGGCGAAAGGAACGGTGCGCCGATCTTCGTCGATTACGCGCACAAGCCCGACGCGCTGGAGAAGGCGCTCGCGGCGCTGCGGCCCTACGTCAAGCGGAAGCTCGTCGTGGTGTTCGGCGCCGGCGGCAACCGCGACGCCGGCAAGCGGCCGATCATGGGCGCGATCGCGGCGCAGAACGCCGATCGCGTCATCGTCACGGACGACAATCCGCGGAACGAGAAGCCCGAGACGATCCGCGCCGCGATCCTCGCGGCCGCCCCGGCCGCAACCGAAATCGGCGACCGCCGTGAGGCGATCCGCCGCTCCGTCGCGGCGCTCGAGCCCGGCGACGTGCTGCTGATCGCCGGCAAGGGCCACGAGAGCGGCCAGATCATCGGCGATCGCGTGCTGGAATTCAGCGACCACGACGAGGTCGAGGCGGCGTTGCAGGAGAAGGTGGCATGAGCGCACCGCTGTGGACAGTCGAAGCCATGGCCAAGGCGATGGCCGCGCAGCAGAGCGGCAAGCTGCCGGCCGGCATCACCGGGCTGTCGATCGACACGCGCACCGTTCAACCCGGTGAGGCATTCTTTGCCATCAAGGGTGACGCCCGCGACGGCCACGAGTTCGTCGATGCCGCGCTCAAGGCCGGCGCTGGCCTCGCCGTCGTGGCGGCCGACAAGCGCGACAGCTTTGCCAAGGACGCGCCGCTGCTCGTTGTGTCCGATGTGCTCGAGGGCCTGATCGCGCTCGCTCGCGCGGCGCGGGCTCGCAGCAGCGCGAAGTTCATCGGCGTCACCGGCTCGGTCGGCAAGACCGGCACCAAGGAGGCGCTGCGGCTTGCGCTGTCGAGCGAGGGCGAGACGCACGCGTCGGCCGCGTCCTACAACAACCACTGGGGCGTGCCGCTGTCGCTCGCCCGCTGCCCCGAGAGCGCGAAATACGTTGTGCTCGAAATGGGCATGAACCACGCCGGCGAGATCGCGCCGCTGACCAAGCTCGTGCGGCCGCATGTCGCCATCATCACCACGGTCGAGCCGGTGCATCTGGAGTTCTTCGCTTCGGTTGAGGCCATCGCCGATGCCAAGGCGGAAATCTTCCAAGGCATCGAGCCGGGCGGTGCCGCGGTCATCAATCGCGACAATCCGCATTTCGCCCGCCTCGAACGCGCCGCGAAGGACGCCAAGGTCAGCCGCATCGTTTCGTTCGGTGAGAACGCCAAGGCCGACGCGCGGCTCGTGAAGTTTGCACTCCAGGCCGACTCCTCGACCGTGCAGGCGCGCATTCTCGATCACGACGTGACCTACAAGCTCGGCGCGCCGGGCCGCCATGTGGTGCAGAACTCGCTCGCGGTGCTCGCGGCGGCCACGCTCGCCGGCGCCGATCTCGCCATCGCGGCGCTGGCGCTCGGCCGGCTCGAGCCGCCGACCGGCCGCGGCGCGCGACAGGTGCTCGACGTTCCGGGCGGACAGGCGCTGCTGATCGACGAGAGCTACAACGCCAATCCGGCCTCGATGCGGGCCGCCATTGCGCTCCTTGCCCAGGCGCCGATCGGCGCACGCGGCCGGCGCATCGCGGTGCTCGGCGAGATGCTCGAACTCGGGACCCGCGGCGCAGAGCTCCACAGCGGGCTGAGCGGCCCGATCGCGGACAGCGCCGTCGATCTCGTGTTCTGCGCGGGACCTCTATACCGGGGCCTCTGGGAGGCTCTTCCCTCCGGCCGCAAGGGCGGCTATGCCGAGAGTGCCGCTGCACTCGAATCGCAGGTGCTCGGCGCGGTCCGCGCCGGCGACGCGGTGATGATCAAAGGCTCGCTTGGCTCCAAGATGGGCCCCATCGTCAAGGCACTGATCCGTCAATTTCCGTCGCACGGCGATCGCGAAGCGGCGGCCGCCGAAGGATGACGAGGGCGGGTGATTCAAGGGTTGAGGCGGCAAGGTAGATCCGATGCTTTATTGGTTGGCCGATTTATCCAGCACGCTCTCGATCTTTAACGTTTTCCGCTATCTGACGGTGCGTACCGCGGGGTCTTTGATCACCGCGCTGGTGTTCGTCTTCATGTTCGGGCCGTGGATCATCGATCATCTGCGGTTGCGCCAGGGCAAGGGCCAGCCGATCCGCGCCGACGGGCCGAAGTCGCACATCATCTCCAAGGCCGGCACGCCCACCATGGGCGGGCTGATGATCCTGTTCGGTATCGTGGTGTCGACCGTACTGTGGGCCAATCCGCGCAATCCTTACGTCTGGATCGTGCTCGCGGTGACGCTCGGCTTCGGGCTGGTCGGCTTCTACGACGACTATCTCAAGGTGACACGGCAGACCCACTCCGGCTTCGCCGGCAAGTTCAGGATCATCATCGAGGCCGCGATCGCGCTCGCGGCCTGCGTCGCCTTCGCAAGTCTCGGCCGGCCGAACTTCGCGACCTCGCTGACCATTCCGGTGTTCAAGGACGCGGTGATCAACCTCGGCTGGTTCTTTCCGATCTTTGCAGCCTTCATCATCGTCGGCGCCGGCAATGCCGTGAACCTCACCGACGGTCTCGATGGGCTCGCCATCGGCCCGGTGATGATCGCCTCCGCGAGCTTCGTCGGCATCGCCTACCTGGTCGGCAACGCGGTGTTCGCCGACTACCTGCAGATCCATTTCGTGCCTGGCGCAGGCGAGCTGGCAATCATCTGCGGCGCGGTGATTGGCGCGGGCTTGGGCTTCCTGTGGTTCAACGCGCCGCCGGCCTCGATCTTCATGGGCGACACTGGGTCGCTCGCGCTCGGCGGCCTGATCGGTTCGGTCGCGGTCGCGACCAAGCACGAGATCGCGCTCGCGATCATCGGCGGGCTGTTCGTGCTCGAAGCCGTGTCGGTGATCGTGCAGGTGGTGTCGTTCAAGCTCACCGGCAAGCGCGTGTTCAAGATGGCGCCGATCCACCATCACTTCGAGCAGCTCGGCTGGACCGAGTCGCAGATCGTGATCCGGTTCTGGATCATCGCCATCGTGCTGGCGCTGGCGGGGCTTGCCACGCTCAAGCTGCGATGACGCCGGTCCATTCATTCGCTGGCAAGCGCGTCGCGGTCTTCGGTCTCGGCGGCTCGGGGCTGGTCAGCGCCCAGGCGCTGAAGGCCGGCGGCGCCGACGTCATCGCCTGGGACGACAGTGCGGCGAGCGTGAAGAAGGCCCAGGAGGCCGGCATCGCCACTGAGGACCTGCGCAACATCGACTGGTCGAAGGTCACAGCGCTCGTGCTCGCGCCCGGCGTGCCGCTCACGCATCCGGAGCCGCACTGGTCGGTGGAGCTCGCGCAGGGCGCAGGCGCGGAAGTCATCGGCGACGTCGAGCTGTTCTGCCGCGAGCGGCAGCGGCTTGCGCCGCGCTCGCCCTTCATCGCCATCACCGGCACCAACGGCAAGTCCACCACCACGGCGCTGATCGCGCACATCCTGCGCACCGCCGGCAAGGACGTGCAGCTTGGCGGTAACATCGGCACCGCGATCCTGTCGCTCGAACCGCCCGCCAACGATCGCTTCCACGTCATCGAATGCTCGTCCTACCAGATCGATCTCGCGCCCTCGCTCGATCCCTCGGTCGGCATCCTGATCAACCTCTCGCCCGACCATCTCGACCGCCACGGCACCATGGAACACTACGCCGCCGTGAAGGAGAGGCTGGTCGCGAAGTCGGACGTGGCGCTGGTCGGTGTCGACGACAGCTATTGCGAAGCCATCGCGCGCAGGCTGTCGGAGCGCAAGGACATCCAGGCCATCCCGGTTTCGGTGACGCGCGAACTGCCTCGCGGCATTGTCGTGCGCGGCACGCAGGTCGTCGCGAATGGCACCAGGACACCCGGACAAGTCGAAGTGCTCGGCGATGTGTCTGGCATCGGCTCGCTGCGCGGCCGCCATAACGCGCAGAACGCGGCCTTCGCGTCGGCGGCGTGCTGGTATTCCGGACTGAAGCCTGCCGAGATCGAGCGCGGGCTGAAAAGCTTCCCCGGTCTCGCCCATCGCATGGAGCAGGTCGGCCGCAAGGGCGCGGTGCTGTTCGTCAACGACTCCAAGGCGACCAACGCGGATTCGACGGCGCAGGCGCTGGCCTCGTTCACCGACATGTTCTGGATCGCCGGCGGCAAGGCCAAGGCCGGCGGCATCACCCCGCTGGGCGAGTTCTTCCCGCGCATCCGGAAGGCTTATCTGGTCGGCGAGGCCGCGAAGGAGTTCGCGCAGACGCTCGACGGCAAGGTGCCCTACGAGATGTCCGGCACCATCGACCAGGCCCTCGCGGTCTCGGCCCGCGACGCCGAAGCCTCCGGGCTGAAGGAACCGGTGGTGCTGCTTTCGCCGGCCTGCGCCTCCTTCGACCAGTTCCGCAATTTCGAGGTCCGCGGCGACCACTTCCGCGATCTTGTCCTGAAGATTCCGGGCATTGCGCCGTTTAAGTAACCGCCCCGCCGCGCGAAATTCGCTTATAGGCCCTCCGCATTAACCGCCTGGAAACCACGGCGCGTCACCTCTAGGAGGGACGAGGGCCGCAATCCATGGTTTCGCGCAAGGTACGGACGCCGCTCGGCGACTGGTGGTGGACGGTCGACCGCCCGGTCCTGGCCGCGCTCGGCGGGCTGATGCTCGGCGGCATCATCCTGTCGCTGGCCGCGAGCCCGCCGGTCGCGGCGCGGCTCAATCTCGATCCGTTCCACTTCGTCAACCGCCACATCCTGTTCCTGATCCCGACCATCGCGGTGCTGCTGGTCACGTCGTTCCTGTCGCCGCGCGGCGTCCGCCGCGTCGCGCTCGTGGTGTTCCTGATCAGCCTGTGCTTGGTCGCGGTGACGCCGTTCTTCGGCGCCGAGATCAAGGGCGCCAAGCGCTGGCTGGTGATCGCCGGCGTCAACGTGCAGCCGTCAGAATTTCTCAAGCCAGCCTTCGTCATCCTGATCGCCTGGCTGTTCGCCGAGTCGACGCGCAAGCCGGAGATGCCGGCCAACACCGTGGCGCTCGGATTGCTGCTGCTGGTCGCTGCGCTCCTGGTGATCCAGCCCGACTTCGGCCAGACCATGCTGATCTCGCTCGTGTGGGGCGCGCTGTTCTTCATGGCCGGCATGCGGCTCATCTGGGTCGGTGGCCTGGCCGGCGTCGCGGCGCTCGGCCTGGTCGGCGCCTATTTCACCGTGCCGCACGTCACGCAGCGCATCCAGCGCTTCATGGATCGCGGCTCGGGCGACACCTTCAACATCGACCTCGCGATGGAAAGCTTCGCGCGCGGCGGCTGGCTCGGCCGCGGCCCGGGCGAGGGCACCGTGAAGCGGCTCCTGCCGGAGAGCCACACCGACTTCGTGTTCGCGGTCGGCGCCGAAGAATTCGGCATCGTGCTCTGTCTCGCGCTGCTCGCGCTGTTCGCCTTCATCGTGATCCGCACGCTACGACATTCGATCGAAAGCGGCGACCCGTTCATCCGCTTTGCCTCCGCAGGGCTCGCCATGCTGTTCGGCATTCAATCGGCGATCAACATGGCGGTGAACCTGCACCTGATGCCGGCCAAGGGCATGACGCTGCCGTTCGTTTCCTATGGCGGGTCGTCGATGATCTCGCTCGCCTTCGGCATGGGCATGCTGCTGGCGCTGACGCGCGAACGGCCGCGCGCCGAGTGGCTGACCGGCCGCGATGTGAGCCTGGCCGGCAGCCCGGCCTAGCTCGATCCATTCAAACCTCCACGTTTGCAGTCCGGATGGCGCATGCGTGACATGCTGTTGTCACGGGCGCGAAACGCCACCATGCTGGCGCGCCGGAGCGAAGCGGAGAGATCGAAATGGCCTTTACGATGTGGCGTGGCGTGGTCGGATTGGTGCGGCCAACCCGCCGCCCCGGTGCGATCGAAGAGCTGATCCGCATGCTGCCGGAAGGCATCGGCGTGCTGCCCTTCATGGTCAATTTCAAAGCTGGAGTCCGGGAGGAGTTCAGCAAGGCCATTCCGCAATATGAGCAATACACCGCGGACCTCGCCGAG
Source organism: uncultured Rhodoplanes sp. (assembly GCA_936924235.1). Classification (GTDB taxonomy): domain Bacteria; phylum Pseudomonadota; class Alphaproteobacteria; order Rhizobiales; family Xanthobacteraceae; genus Z2-YC6860. Next base: position 7,474 of record CAKZHN010000531.1, read on the forward strand.
CAGAAGGTCGACCTCATCCTGCTCGCGGGAACGCCGCCGTTCTGTCTCCTCGGCGTGAAGGGTGAGGCCGAGCTGATCAAGAGCTGGGAGAAGCGGCACGGCATCCCGATCTGGACCGAGCCGCAACTGCATGTGGCCGCCATGAAGGCGATGAAGATCAAAAAATTCCTCGGCGTCAGTTACTCCGCGCTGCAGATCGGCATCGTTCTGGACTACATGAAGGACACCGGCCTCGAATGCGTGACCATGAAGCCGCTCGAGGTGCCGTTCGAGGACGTCGGCCAGATTTCCACCGAAGCGGTTTACGCCTTCACGAAGAAGCTCTGGCTGCAGAACCCCGGCGCCGACGGCATCTATGTCCACGGCGGCGGCTGGCAGACCGTGAAGGTCGTCGAGTTGCTTGAACGGGACCTGCAGGTGCCGGTCGTGCACGCACAGGCCTGCAATGCGTGGATGATCCACAAGCAGCTCATGGTCCGCGAGACGATGCCGGGCTACGGCCGTCTGCTGGCGGAACTGCCCTAGCTGGTGCTCACCAAACAGGCCGCGCTGCTCAAACAAGTCGGATTGCGCTGTCCGCAAACGTCATGCTGCAATGGCTCCCAGCCGGGAACGTTGGGAAGAGCATGATGAAGAGGCTTGTCCATGTTGTCGTGTTGGCTGGCGCGGCGTTGTTTCTTGCCGCGACGCAGAGCGTTGCGCAAAGCGCGGGCGATTTTCCGAACCGGCCGATCCGCATCGTCGTGATACAGGCGCCCGGTTCCGGGACCGATCTCGTGGCGCGCCTGCTCGCGCAGAAGATGGGCGAACTCTGGGGCCAGCAAGGCGTCGTGGAGAATCGCCAGGGCGCTAACGGCATCATCGGCGTGGAAGCCGCGGCCCGGGCCGCTCCCGACGGCTATACGCTGCTCTACGCGTCGATCAGTGCTCTAACGACCAATCAATTCATCTACAAGAAGCTTCCTTACGACACGCTGCGCGATTTTGCGCCGATCACCCAGGCTGTTCTCAATTCACTCGGCGCGGTAGCCAATCCCGCATCCGGATTGAAATCATTGGCCGACGTTATCGCTCGTGCAAAGGCTGACCCCAACGGGCTTAGCTATGGCTCGTCCGGAATCGGCAACCAGACCCATCAGATGGGTGTGCTGCTGTCTCTTGCCACCAACATCAAAATGACCCATGTGCCGTACCGCGGGCAGACGCCGATGCTGACCGACGTCATGAGCGGACAGATTCCGCTGGGTTTCACGGTCACGTCGGGCGTGACCGATCTCGTGAACAGCGGAAAGCTGACGATGCTCGCCACCTTCGGCGACCAGCGCGACGAGCAGTTTCCCAATGTCCCGACGCCGACCGAGCTGGGTTACAAAGATGTTGTCATTACCGGCTGGACCGGCTTGCTCGCGCCGGCCGGAACGCCGCCCGCCATCGTGAACAAGATTTACAGCGGCATGGCCAAAGTGCTCGCCATGCCCGACGTCAAAGAAGCCATGCTGAAGCTTGGCACGACCGCGAAGGTGAGCGGCAGTCCCGAGGATTTTGCGCGTCACATCAAGGCAGAATCCGAGAAGTATTATCCGGTCATCAAGGCCGCCGGGCTGGAGGGATCGCAGTAGCGGCGTTTCGCCGGACTGCTCCTGCTGTTTTCCACGGCGAAATGCTGCACGATCGCCGGAAATGCTCTAACAACAGAGCATGACGACGAACACCGATTCCGCATCCGCGATGGTGCTGGTCGCCGCCGGCGGCACCGGCGGGCACCTGTTTCCGGCCGAGGCTTTGGCCGCCGCGCTCGCCAAGCGCAACGTCGCGGTCGCACTCGCCACCGACGCCCGCGCCGCGCGTCATGCCGGTGCGTTCGCTGCGGCCGGCGTCCACGTCATTCCGAGCGCCACCATTCGCGGCCGCAATCCGTTCTCGCTGGCCAAGACCGGCACCATGCTGGGCTACGGCGTGCTGAAAGCCTGGTGGAAGCTGCCGCGCATCAAGCCCGCGGTCGTGGTGGGCTTCGGCGGCTATCCGAGCATTCCGCCGCTGCTTGCCGCCGTGGCCCGCGGCATTCCGACCGTGATCCACGAGCAGAACGCCGTAATGGGCCGCGCCAACCGGATGCTGGCGCCCAAGGTGCGCGCCATCGCCACCGGCTTTGCCGGCATCCTCAACCGCGAGCCCGCGCTGGCCGCGAAGGCCACCCACACCGGCAATCCGGTGCGGCCCGCGGTGATCGCCGCGGCTTCCACACCTTATCCCGAACTCGACACCACCGGGCCGTTGCGGCTCCTGGTATTCGGCGGCAGCCAGGGCGCGCGCGTGATGGCTGATGTGGTGCCGATCGCGATCGAGAAGCTCGAGCCGCATCTGCAGATGCGACTGAAGATCATCCAGCAGGCCCGTGAGGAGGACATGGCGCGGGTTCGCGAGATCTACGCCAAGCTCAACGTTCCAGCGAAAGTGGAGCCGTTCTTCAAGGACCTGCCGGCCGCCATGGCGGCGAGCCATCTGGTGGTGGGGCGCTCAGGTGCGTCGACCGTGGCCGAACTGACTGCGATCGGCCGGCCCGGCATCCTGGTGCCGCTGCCGCATGCGCTCGACCAGGACCAGCACCACAATGCGGGCGTGCTGGTGGAGGCGGGCGGAGCGATCCGCATGCCGCAGACCGAATTCACCCCGGACCGGCTGGCCTCGGAAATCGCCTTGCTGGCTGCCGAGCCGTCGCGGCTTGTCGGCATGGCGGCGGCGGCCAAAAAGGCCGGGGCCATCGACGCCTCGGACCGGCTCGCCGACCTGGTGCTGCGGGTCGCCGGTATCACGAAATAACCACACCGCCATGGCCGGGCTTGTCCGGACCGCCTGCCTCTTGCTTTAAGAGGCGGGACTGCCGCGAACAGCCAGGGGCGCTTGATGAAACTGCCGCGCGAAATCGGACCGATCCACTTCGTCGGCATCGGCGGCATCGGCATGAGCGGCATCGCCGAGGTGCTGATGAACCTCGGCTACACCGTGCAGGGCTC
>CAKZHN010000532.1 GCA_936924235.1 uncultured Rhodoplanes sp.
CAAATCGCTAGGGAGGAATGCCATGTTCAACCGCAGGACGTTTCTGTCTGCCGCCGCCGCAACTGCCGCCGCGCCCCACATCGCTTCAGCAAAGACCACGCCCATGAAAGCCGCGCTTTACGCCAATGTCGGCGCCGATCTCACCCGCTATGACATCGATGTCGAGAAGGCCGAGCTGATCAAGCGCGAGACGATCTCGCTGCCGGCCGGCGTGCAGTACGCCTGGCCGCACAAGTCGCGGCGCTATCTCTATGTCGCGACCAGCAGCAGCGCGTCGGGCTATGGCAAGGCCGGCACCGACCATCACGTCACGGCGCTCGCGGTCGATCCCGCGACCGGGGCGCTCAAGCCCCACGGCAAGCCGATCGTGTTGCCGACGCGGCCGATCCACATGTCGCTGGACATTCCGTCCGAGCACATCCTGGTGGCGTTCAACAATCCGAGCGCGGTGCGCGTCTATCGCATCAACAAGGACTTCACGCCGGGCGACGAGGTGCCCCAGCCGGGCGTGACCGACACCGGCATCTTCGCGCACCAGGTGCGCGTCACACCCAGCAACAGCCAGGTTGTGATGGTGACCCGCGGCAACGAGGGGACGCCGCAGAAGGCCGAGGACCCGGGCGCTCTGAAAGTGTTCGACTACAAGAACGGCGTGCTGAGCAACGAGGTCTCGATCGCGCCGAATGGCGGCAAGGAATACGGCCCGCGCCATCTCGATTTCCATCCGACCAAGCCGTGGATGTACGTCTCGATCGAGACGCAGAACAAGATGGACCTGCATCGGCTGGAGAAGGGCCGGATCGTTTCGCAGTTCGTCTCGCGCGTCGACACGCTCGACCAGCCCAACAACATCCGGGCGCGCCAGGCCGCCGGCACGGTGCACGTGCATCCGAACGGCCGCTTCGTCTACGGCGCCAACCGTTCCGAGGCCACGGTCGAGTACCAGGGCAAGCAGGTCTACAAGGGCGGCGAGAACAGCATCGTGGTCTATGCGATCGACCAGAAGGACGGCACGCTGAAGCCGATCCAGCATATCGAGACGCAGAAGATCCATCCGCGCACGTTCCACATCCACCCGAGCGCGCGGCTGATGGTGGCCGAGCACAATCTGCCGGTGAACGTGCGCGACGGCGACGCGGTGAAGACCGTGGCCGCAGGGCTCACGGTGTTCCGGATGGGCGAGGACGGCAAGCTGACGTTTGCGCGGACTTACGACGTCGATGTCGGCGACAAGACCATGTTCTGGATGGGCATGGTGCCGCTGGGCGCGTGAGGCTTGCGACGTGGTCATCTCTTAGCCTGGGAGGAGCCGCGCTTTCGCGCGGCTCCTCAGCATGAGGCCGGGAGAGAGAGAATCTGAGCCCGTTCGCCGGAAGTGCCGATCGCCTCGTCACACGTTGAAGTGCACCATCGCGTGGCCCGCGCCGTCGTCCTGCGCGAAGAAGTTCTGCTGGACGTAGGAGCCCGTCATGGTGAGCCTGGCGACGTCGCCTGCGCTGTCGCGCACCATCAGCGTGCCGCCCTGTCCGGTGCCGTTGTCGGTGTATCTCGCGACGGTCTTCGAGCCGGGCGCGTTGGAATAGAGCACGCTCGTCAGGTCGATGGTGTCGCCCGCGCCGAAGCCCGCGATCGCGCCGTGCAAGGCGCGGGGGTCGTCGAGCACCAGCGAGCCCGCTCCGGCGAAGCTGACCGACGTGAGCGTCGCGGCGCTGTGCAGGTCGAGCGTGCCACCGTCCGTGATCGTCGCGGCGCCGCCGGTGACGGCGCCGTCGAGGATGAGCGAGCCGCCGTCGGCCAGCAGGATGCCGGTCGCGGCGTTGCGGATCGCGTCGGTGATCGTCAGCGTGGCGCCGCCCGAGGCTTCGAGGGTCCCGGCATTGGTGATCAGGTTGCCGGTCGCGATCGAGGAGGCCGTGCCGCCAGTTGCTTCGAGCGTCGCACCGGCCGCGACCGCGAGCTTGCCGCCGGTGATGGCGCCGCCGTTCAGGTCGATCGTGCCGCCGGTGTCATCCAGGATGCGGCCTGTGCCGGTGTCGGCGATCGCGCCCGAGATTGCGAGCGTCGCGCCGCTCTCGACCCTGATGGTGCCGCCGTTGACGCCCGGGCCGCTGCCATGATCGTCGGTGAATGTGCCGCCGGTGAGCTTCAGCGTGGCGCCGCTCCCGATCGTCAGGCTGAACACCTCGGTGGACCTGGCGTCGGTCACCGTATAGTGCCCGGCGCCCAGGTCGGCGTTGGACGATGGCCCGGGCAGCGCGGCCGGCGACCAGCTCGTGGCCCTGCTCCAGTTGCCGTTGACCGGACTGGCCCAGGCCGAGTCGGTGTAGCGCGTCACTTCGAACGTGGCGGAGGCCGTGTTGTCCGCGTAGTCGGCCGCGACCGCGGTGAAATCATTCGCCCCGGCCGCGAGCGAAACGTTGTCGATGCTCCAGTTGCCGAGGTCGTCGACGCTGGTCTGGCCGATCAGTGTCGCTCCCTCGTAGAGCGAGACGCTATTGCCGATCTCTCCCGTGCCGTTGACCGTCACGGCGTTCTGGTCGGTGATCGGCCCGGCTGGAATCGCGCCGGTGCCAGGCGAGATGCTCGAGATCACCGGCGCCGGCGGCGGCGTGGTGTCGACCGTGATGTTGAGGTCCCGGATGACGCCGCCGGCAAGCGAGTTGCCCGCGCTGTCGGCGATGCTTGCGCCCGGCGGCAGCGCGAGGCCGACGATCTGGAGGTCCGGCGTGTCGTCGCCGGGCTGCACCGTGTAGGCGAAGGTGAGGAGCGTGCTGCCGGATCCGCCTTGATAGATCGCGTATCCGTTGTTGCTGAGCCCGAGGCTCGGCGCTCCCGTCACGTTGACGGCTTCGGAGCTTGCGATGCTGATGGTGAGCACGCGGCCCGCGCCGAGATAGAACGGACCGTCGTCCTCGCTCCACGAGATCGCGTCGATCAGCGGATCGGCGCCGTGGACGGTCACCGTGATCGAGGCCTGCGACGTGCCGCCAAGGCCGTCGCTTTCGAGATAGATGAAGGTGTCGCTGCCGGTCGTGCCCCGCGGCAGCGCCACACTGCCGTCGGACACATAGGTGTAGCTGCCGTCCTGATTGATCGTCATGAAGCCGTAGCGGCCGTCCATCGGCGAACCCACCGTGCCGACGAAGAGATGATGCGACGTGAGGTCGAAGTGCTCGATCCCGGTCACGGTGAGGCTGTCGCCCTCGGGATCGCTGTCGGCGCCGGCGCCGCCAACGCCGCCGGTGATCACGTTGCCGGTGGCGGTTGCGTATTCCTGCACGCTGGCGGCGTCGTCGACCGCGGTCGGATCCTGGTTGGTGAAGTCGTAGCCAAGCGCGCTCATCAAGGTGGCGTCGGCGGGCGTGAACGCATTGATCACGCTTGGGCTGCTTTTGGCCAGGAACGAGTCATTGCCTGCGGACGCCGCCCAGTCGCCGAAGTCGTTGCCTGGGACGGTGTTGAAATCGTTGAGGTCGGTGTTGCCGCCGTCGATCGAGAAGTAATCGGGATGCGTGCCGACGAAGTCGTGGACGTGGAGCACCGTCGGAGGGTGGAAAACCGTGGTGTAGCGGAACAGATCGAACGGGCTGTCGAGAAGGACATGCGTGCCGTCGTTCTCGGTGAATGGCGTGTTGAGAAGCGATAACCGGCCCATGACTTCGCTGATTTCGTGGGCGACGGTGCCGAACAGGTCGTAGCTGCCGGCCGTCACGCCATCCCGGTTGTTGAGGTCCCAGGTGACGTTGTTGTTGATGCCGACATAGCCGTCGAGCGCGCTGTCATTGGCGGTCAGAAGACCAAGGGCCTTGGCCTCGGCACTCGCGACTTCAATGGTCGCACCGCCGGTCGGGTCGTTGCCCGGCAGATTGAAGACAGCGGTGTGGAGGTCGGCGTTGTTGGAATTGAGCGACAGGACGTTATAGGCGGTTTTGATCTGCTCGTAGGTGTAGAGCAGCGTCGACTGTTGGAGGCTATGGCCGAGATCGCTCGGCTTCATCGTCGTGCCGCCATACTCGCCGAAGCCGAAGTTGAGGTTGACGGTGATGGGATTGTCGATGTGGGCATCCAGGAAATTGACGACGCTGCGGATCGCGGACTCCATCGGGCCCGGATTGAGGAGTTGTGCCTTCCAGCTCGAGTCGAAGGTGACGTTGATTTGCATGGTGTGCCCCAAAAAAAATCAAGCGCTCAAAAGAACGAAAATATAAAGCGCTCAAAACAAAAGGCCGCCCCGCTCAAGTATTGCAACACCGGATGCGCCTGACAACGAAACGCGCTCTGCGACGGCACGCATGGCGTCATGCGGATTGCCTGTTTTGTCAGGCCACGCCTGACAGTGCGTGGGCTGTGTCCCCAGTGAATTCACACCCGAAATCACATCAATCTTTTCTTCTGCTCTCCCGCGTGTACGAACGTCATGCCTTGCTCAGTTGAGGGCGCTCTCATGAGGCGTCATGTTGGCGGAGCAAGGTGTGGCGCCCGGCCCCCTGTGCCCACGCAACACAGGGCCCCGGGACGTCTCGGGAAACCGTCCGTCCCCATCGCACCAGATGCGGGGCTGCCTTTGATGGCTGGACGCGGTCCGGATGAAGGGCAGCACAAAGTCGCTGCCTGGATCAGGGCGGAGCACCGCTCCCCTGTCCGGACCCGGAAGCACGGTCCCCGAGATCGAAAAGCCGCCACAAGTGGAGCGCCGGGAGGCGGGCGTGCCGGTCACACGGCACGCAGACTTTAAGATCGTAGCGCCTTTCGGCGCTCCGCTCCCTCATGTTTGAGGGAGAAAGAAGAGAAGGCGTAGCCCCGCGCCGCACTTTGTCAGGGGCCGATGGCGCTCGCCCTTTTTCATGGCTAACGTGCCGCCCCTGTTCGACCAAAACGAAACGCCAACAAGGAGCCGCGCCATGGCCACCAACCGCGTCTATCGCATCGCCGTCATTCCCGGAGACGGCATCGGCAAGGAGGTCGTGCCGGAGGGCGTGCGCGTGCTTGCGGCCGCGGCGAAGAAGTTCGGCTTCGAGCTCCGCAACGACGACTTCGATTTCGCCTCCTGCGACTACTACGAGAAGCACGGCCGCATGATGCCGGAGGACTGGAAGGAGCGGATCGGCAAGCACGACGCGATCTATTTCGGCGCGGTCGGCTGGCCCGCCAAGGTGCCGGATCACGTCTCGCTGTGGGGCTCGCTCATCCTGTTCCGCCGCGAGTTCGACCAGTACGTCAACCTGCGCCCGGTGCGGCTGATGCCCGGCGTGCCGTCACCGCTGGCGGGGCGCAAGCCCGGCGACATCGACTTCTGGGTGGTCCGCGAGAACACCGAGGGCGAATACTCGGCGATCGGGGGCCGCATGTTCACCGGCACCGAACGCGAGGTGGTGGTTCAGGAGACGGTGCTGTCGCGCATCGGCGTCGACCGCGTGCTGAAATTCGCGTTCGAGCTGGCTCGCAAGACACCAAAGAAGCATCTGACCTCCGCCACCAAGTCGAACGGCATCGCCATCACCATGCCGTACTGGGACGAGCGCGTCGAGGAGATGGCGAAGAGCTTCCCCGACATCAAGTGGGACAAGTACCACATCGACATCCTCACCGCGCTGTTCGTGCTCAAGCCCGACCGCTTCAACGTGGTGGTGGCGTCGAACCTGTTCGGCGACATCCTGTCGGACCTGGGCCCGGCCTGCACCGGCACCATCGGCATTGCGCCGTCCGGCAACATCAACCCGGAGCGGAAGTATCCGTCGGTGTTCGAGCCGGTGCACGGCTCCGCGCCGGACATCGCGGGGCAAGGCATCGCCAATCCGATCGGCCAGATCTGGTCGGGCGCGATGATGTTGGAGCATCTGGGCGAGCACGAAGCCGCCGCCGCGATCGTCAAGGCGATCGAGAGGGTGCTGGCCGAGCAGAAGCTCCGCACCCGCGATCTCGGCGGGCCACTGGGCACGGAGGCCTGCGGCAAGGCTGTCGCGGAGATGCTGGGTTGAAGATTGCGCCACTTGCTCCGCGGTCATTCCGGGGCGCGCCGAAGGCGCGAACCCGGAATCCATACTCCGCAGCAGTGGTTATGGATTCCGGGTTCGCTCGCTTACGCTCGCGCCCCGGAATGACCGTGTTGCTACTTCAACGCCTCAACCGGAAACGCCTGCTTCAGCTGCTCATCGTTCAGCGGCGCCGGGATGTACTTGAACTTCACCGCGTCCTCCATGATGCCCGGCATTCCGGAAATCCGCGTCGGCGTCATGTTCGGCTTGGTCATGTATTCCGGCGCGCGCGCGGCGAGCGCCTTGGGCAGGTTCGACCACGCCGCATAGGCGTCGATCGCGGCCGGATCGGAATACATCCAGTCGAGCGTTTCGAGATAGGCCGTCATGTAGCGCTTGAGCACCTCGCGCCGCTTCTCGAGATTCGAAGCGCTCACCACGATCAGCCGGCTGGTCATGTCGCGCAGCGCCGGTACCTCGCTGCCGCGCGCCACGATGCGGATCTTGCCCTCGTCCACGTAATTGAGGTTGAACGGCGCCGCCGAGAAGCCGATGTCGACCTGCTTGGTCAGCGCCTGGGTCAGCGTCGCGGTGTAGTTGCCGGTCGGCTGCGGCTTCAGATCGACGCCGAAGTACCGCGCCAGATGCAGCGCGAACATGTTCGAGGCCGAGCCGTTGGTCGAGATCGCGATGCTCTTGCCACCGGCGTCCTTCATCGAGCGCACGGCGGAATCCGCCGGCACGTAATAGAACTGCTCGTCGGCGCTGGTGAACGAGCCGCCGATGCCGCGGATCGGCGCGCCTTTCAGGAACGCGCTGAGCATCGAATGGGTGCCGAGGCCGATGCCGATGTCGACGCTGTTGGAGAGCACCGACTGCAGCGTCTCGGCGCTGCCCTGGGTGTAGAACAGGTCGAGCGTCAGCCCGTGCTTCTTGAAGATGCCCTTGTTCTGGCCCAGCTCCGAGACGCTCTGCTCCCAGCCGCCGCGCTGGCCGATGGCGATCTTCATGCTGTCGTCGGCGAGGGCGGCGTGCGCGGACACAAAGGTCGCCGCCGCGATCAGCGTGGCCAGAACACAGTTGCGGATCGGCGAGAGCATGCGGGCCTCCCTTATGTTTCTTGTCTGAGCGCGAAGCCTATTGGCTCCGCGTGCCGATTGTCGAGTATGCTGCCGCGAATTCAGGGAGACTAAATGTCCGATCTGCGCATCTACGGCATTGCCCGCACCCGTGCGTTCCGTGCGCTCTGGGTGGCGAAGGAGCTGGGGCTCGACTACGAGCATTTCCCGATCGAGATCGGCGATGCCGGCGCGCGCACGCCGGAGTTTCTCGCGATCAACCCGAACGGCCGCCTGCCGGTGATCGTCGACGGCGATTTCGTGCTGTTCGAGTCGCTCGCCATCACCATGTATCTGGCGAAGAAGCATTCGACCGGCAAGCTTTACCCGGGCTCGCTCGAAGGCGAGGCGCGCACCTGGCAGTGGAGCCTCTGGGCCGTCACAGAGGTGGACCGCGGCGTCAACATCTGGTCGCTGCATGCGGTGCGGCTGCCCGAGACCGAGCGCGACGCCGCAAAGCGCGAGGAGGCGCTGAAGGTGCTGGTCGCGCCGTTCAAGGTGCTGGACGCCGCGGTGGCCAAGCAGCCTTATCTCCTTGGCAACGACTTCACGGTGGCTGACCTGAACGTCGCAGCCGTCATCAGCCGCGCCGTCGACATGGATCTCGGCGCGTCGCCCAACATCAAGGCCTGGCTCACCCGCTGCCTCGATCGGCCCGCGGCGCGCGAAGCGCTGGCGCTGAAATCCAAGGCCGACAGCGAGACGCCGGCCGACATCACGCGCCGCATCGCGCGGACCAACCGGCTGTAGCGATGGCGGCGGGCGGACAGACCGTCAATCTCGGGCAACTCATCGGCCAGGCACTGGCCCTGCACCAGCAGGGCCGGCTCGACGAGGCCGAGAAGCTCTACTCGCGCGCGCTGAAGATGCAGCGCGACAATTTCGACGCGCTGCATCTGCTCGGCGTGCTCAACCAGCAGCGCGGCAAGCCGGGCGAGGCCTATCGGCTGATCGCCTCGGCGCTGAAGGTCCAGCCGAATTCGCCCGACGCGCTCTCCAATCTGGCCATGGCATTGAGCGCGCTGAAGCGTCCCGACGAGGCACTGAAAAGCCTCGACAAGGCGCTGGTGGTCGCGCCGGGCCACGGCGACGCGCTGAACAACCGCGGCAACGTGCTGCTCGAATTGAAGCGGCCCTCCGAGGCGATCGCGGCCTTCGATGCCGTGTTGGCGCAAGCGCCGCGGCATCTGCAGGCCCGCATCAACCGCGGCAATGCGCTGACCGAACTGGGCCGCGCCGCCGAGGCGCTCGCCGACTACGACGCGGCGCTCAGCATGGCGCCCGGCCATCCGCTCGCGCTGTACAACCGCGGCAATGCGCTGCGGCTTCTCGACCGCGACCAGGACGCCATCGCGTCGTATGACGCGGCGCTCAAGGCTGCGCCGCAGCACCTCAACGCCTGGCTCAACCGCGGGCAGGTGCTCGCCGCGCTGAACCGCCATCAGGATGCGATCGAAAGCTACGGCCGGGCGCTGGCGCTCCAGCCCGACTTCGCCGACGCGCATTTCAACGCCGCGATGTCGCTGCTCACGATCGGCGACTATGCCCGCGGCTTTGCCGAGTACGAATGGCGCTGGAAGCGCACCGGTATGACGGTGCGGAAGGAATTTCGCAGGCCGCCCTGGCTCGGAGAGACGTCGCTCGCCGGCAAGACCATCCTGCTGCACGCCGAGCAGGGGCTCGGCGACACCGTGCAGTTCGTCCGCTACGTGCCGCGGCTCGCGCAGATGGGCGCGCGGGTTGTCCTTGAAGTGCAGCCAGCGTTGAAAGAGCTGCTCGGCGGCCTCGACGGCGTGGCGTCGATCGCCGGCCGTGGCGAGCCGCTGCCGCCTTACGACGTGCATTGTCCGCTGGGCAGCCTGCCGCTCGCGTTCAAGACGGATGTGTCGAACGTGCCCGCTGCGATTCCCTATCTAACGGCGAGCGATGCGCGCCTCGAAAAATGGCGGCCGCGTCTCGAAGCGTTGCCATCGCCGCGCATCGCGCTGACCTGGTCCGGCAATGCGTCGCATCCGAACGATCGAAACCGCTCGTTGTTGCTTGCGCAACTGGAGCCGCTGCTGTCGGCACCGGGCGCGAGCTTCGTCAGCGTGCAGCGCGAGCTTCGCGACAGCGATGCCGAAGCTCTCGCGCGTGACCCGCGCGTGCTGAACCTCGGCCCCGAGCTGAACGACTTTGCCGACACCGCCGCGGTGCTGACGCTCGCCGATCTGGTGATCACCGTCGATACTTCAGTGGCGCATGTGGCCGGCGCGCTCGGCCGTGCGGCTTTCGTGCTGCTGCCATTCCAGCCCGACTGGCGCTGGACGCTCGATCGCGACACCAGCCCCTGGTATCCGGCGATGCGGCTGTTTCGTCAGGCTTCCGTCGGCGATTGGAGCAGCGTCATCGCGCGGCTGCGCGCGGCGCTGCCGGGAGCTCAATGACTCGCCGCCATGCCGTCCCACATCGCTTCGAGCCGGTGCTTGAACGCCTTGGGACGCTCGGCAAAAATCCGGCCCGACACGCGCCGCGCGAACGACACGTGCTGCGCCTGGCGCTGGCTGATCACCGACTGCAGTCGCGAGCGCCAGCGCGCCAGCGGCTGGTGCGGCTCGGAATAGCGCGCCAGCACCGCCAGGTCGTTGTACTTGCCGAGCCGGTCGCGCAGCTTCTGCGCCTCGCGCACCCAGCTCTTGCCGAGCCTGGGCCACAGCGGCTTGACGATCTCCATCTGGTAACGGTGCACGACCACGCGCTGCCGCAGATCGTGCAACTCGACCGCGCTGGCCGACCGCCAGTCGTCCGGAATGAGGTGTCGCGCGCGCTTGTAGCCTTGGCTGAGGCTCTCGGCGACGTCGCCGAAGGTCACGTCGTCGAGCGGCCAGCGCTCGATCCGCATTTCGACCCGGTCCAGCGCGGCCGAGAACTTCTTGCGCAGCGACGGCGTCAGGCTCGCGGTCTCGGCATGCGATCGCAGGTCCTCGAGCTTGTTGACGATGGTCTCCCAGGACTGCGCCGACAGCCGGTGCGAGGCGGTGTGGTGCTCCATGTCGGACACCGCATCGAGGGCCGCCTGGGCGTCGCGGGCGCCGGCGAGCAGCCGCGCCATGTCGCGGGCTTCGGTCCGCCATTCGTGGTCTTCGGCGTCGAGAAACGGCTCGATCAGGCGCAGGTAGGCGCGCCACCACTTCATCGCGGCCCGGAAATCGTGGACCGCGACCGCTTCGACCCGCTGCTTGTCCTCGATGGCGCCGCGGCCCTCCGCCAGAATGTAGCGCGCCGAGGCACGCAACGCTTCCCCGACCGCCTCCGGTGGACGCAAACCCGGCTTGCTCATGTGCAAGTTTTATTATGGGAATTTGTGACAATCCAACGAATTGGAACCGTCTGCGCCCTTTTCATTCCGGGCGGTGCTTGTTACATAAGCGGCGCCGCCGCGGCTTTGGTGTCTGTGGCCCAAGTTTCCGCGGGATGGAGCAGCCCGGTAGCTCGTCAGGCTCATAACCTGAAGGTCGGTGGTTCAAATCCACCTCCCGCAACCAAATTACGCCGCCAAGTCAATAACTTGGCGGCGTTTTTGCTTTTGGGCTGCTGCTCCGGAACAGCCGGAGCGAAATCACGCCGGCCAGTCGGGTTTCGATGTTCACGGTTTGGATTGCGGCGCGGGCGTCCGGCCGGGCTTTTCACAAGCTCCGTGCGTGTCTTGGGCGTCGGCAACGCCGACGTCGTCCGTCCATGCAAAATGAGAATTGTACTTTGGTTCAGACGCGCTATCCGCGAGCCCAATTCAATTCGAATGTTGGCCGAAGCACTTAGGTGCTACAAGTATAGATTGAACGGTGGATTTGTTTGGCTTGGCCGGGGTGGAATGGACGTTGCTCGGCGGAGGCGGCGTTTGCGGCGGCTCGTACCATCGCTTCTCTTCTGCTTATTCGCCGCTTTGACCGGCCCGATCTCGACTGGCCCAAGCCGCGCGGCTGAACCCGCGCCGCGCACGGTGCTGCTGCTCAGCCAATCGGGATCCGGCGGTGCCGAGCCGGGATTGTCCGATGCAGTCAAGGCATTCCGCGAAATGGTCTCGGCCGCGGCTTCGGTGAACGTCTACGCCGAAAACCTGGATTTCCGGTATTTCCGGGGCCCGGCTTACGAGACGGTGCTCAAGACCTATCTCCGCGACAAATACCAGGGCATCGCGATCACCGTGCTGGTGACGGTCGGTCCGGCGGCATTTGCCTTCGGGATGCAGGTCCGGTCCGAGCTCTGGGCGGACGTGCCGCTTGTTGCCGCCGCGGCCGACCCGAAGGCGCTGGCCGATGCGGCTTCCGGCGAGCAGAACGTCACGGGCCGGAGCCTCCAGCTTTCGCTGGAGAAGTCCATCGAGATAGCCCGGACCCTGGTGCCCGATCTCAAGCAGGTCGCGCTGGTCGGCGATCCTTTTAAGCAGCAGCCGTTCCGGCATCACTTCGTCGAAGAGCTGCCGCAGGCCGCGAAGGGCCTGTCGGTGCTCGACCTGACCGGGCGGCCGCTCGAAGAGGTCAAGAAAAGCGTTGCGGCTTTGCCGGAGCACGCCGCCGTCATCTACACCGCGATGACGAACGACGGCGCCGGCATGCGCCTGTTGTCCTACGAAGCATGCAGGATCGTCGCGTCGGCCACGACCAGGCCGATCGTGGTCGACATCGAAAACCGCATCGGCCACGGCGGCACCGGCGGGCCGATCGTGCAAAATGCGACGATCGGCGAAGAGGTGGCGGCGATCGTCCTGCGGATCCTCAACGGCGAGAGTGCCTCGCAGATTCCACCGGCCGCCACGGACGCCGTGAGGCCGACTTTCGACTGGCGGCAGCTGCGGCGACTCGGCATCAGCGAATCGCTGCTGCCTGCGGGCAGCGCGATTCTGTTTCGCGAGCCGACCTCGTGGCAGCAGTATCGCTGGCGGATCCTGTTGGCGGGCGGCGCGCTGGGACTGCAGACGCTGCTCATCTTCGGGCTGTTCTACGAAGACCGGCGCCGCAGGACCGCGGAAGAGAATGCCCATCAGCTGTCGGCCGAGCTGGCGCACATGAACCGCATCGCCACCGCCGGCGAGTTGACAGCGTCCATCGCCCACGAGATCAGGCAGCCGCTCACCTCGATGGTGGTCGCCGCGGAAACCGGCCTGAACTGGCTGAAGCACAAGGTGCCGCAGATCGACGAGGTCCGCAGCTCGTTGCAGAACATCGTCAATGAAGGCCACCGCGCCGACGACGTCATCCGCAATCTCAACGCGATGTTCAGAAAGGGACCGCCGGAGCGCGCGCCGATCGACATCAACATCCTGGTCGAGGAGGTGCTGGCGCTGGTGGCCCGGAAGATCCAGGCAAACGACATTCAATTGAGGACCGACTACGCCGATAATCCGGTCGTCCGCGGCAATCCGGTGCAGTTGCAGCAGGTCTTCATGAACCTCATCGTCAACGCGATCGAAGCCATGAGCGGTTACAAGGTCCCCGATCACGTCCTGCAGCTCAGGACGGAGCTCGGCCCGAACGATCATGTGTCGGTGATTGTCCAGGATTCCGGACCGGGCATCGAGCCCGCCAACATCGGCAACGTCTTCAAGCCGTTCTTTTCGACCAAGTCGGAAGGCATGGGCCTGGGATTGGCCATCTGCAAGACGATCGTCGATGCTCACGGCGGTCAGCTGACGGTGACGCCCAACGGGGTGTCCGGAACGGTCTTCAAGGTTATGCTGCCGATCGACAAGGGGGAACGCCAATGACGAAAGACAAGCCCCAGAGCCAGGCGGAGCCCATGGTCTTCATCGTCGACGACGATGCACCGCTCCGCGAGTCGCTCCGAAACCTGTTCCGGTCCGTGGGGCTGCAGGCCCAGACCTTCGGCTCGGCCAAGGAGTTTCTTCAGGTCCAGCCCCCGGACGCGCCGTGCTGCCTGGTGCTCGACGTGCGGCTGCCGGGAATCAGCGGGATCGATTTCCAGGCCGAGCTTCACAATGCGGGGATGAACATTCCGATCGTGTTCGTGACCGGACATGGTGACATCCCGATGAGCGTCCGCGCCATGAAGGCGGGGGCGGTCGAATTCCTGACCAAGCCGTTCCGCGATCAGGAATTGCTGGACTCGGTGCGCATCGCGCTGGAGCGGCATCGCGAGCAACGGCAGCAGGAGCAGTCCTTCGCCCGGATCAAGGCGTGCTTCGATACGCTGACACCGCGCGAGCTCGAGGTGATCTCGCTGGTGAGCACCGGCCTGATGAACAAGCAGATCGCCGGCCAGCTGGAGATCAGCGAGATCACCGTGAAGGTTCATCGCGTCAACGGCATGCGGAAGATCGGCGCCAAGTCCATGGCGGAATTGGTCCGGATGGCCGACATTCTTGGGATCAGCCGGCCCAAGGAATAAGGCCCAAGGAAAATTCGTTTACGCGATCAAAAATCAACCGCCGGTGCCGGTTCCGGCATGCAGTCAGCGCGCAGCTGCACGCTCGAAATCGAGTGGTTTTGGCCCGAGTCAAATTTCGGTATCTGAGCGACTATCCCGACGTGAAACCCCGGCCAACAAAAAGCCGAGGGAACTAAACGAATTTGGGATGAATTGCGCTTCGGGAGGCTGATAACAAGGTAGCGCTACGAATAGCGTTCCGAAGGCTCTATCGAAATGGCCGCAAGAATTGCTGTGATCGACGATGACGCCGGTCTTCGCCGCGCGATCCAGGATTTGCTGCGCTCGCTGGGCTATGCGGTCGATCATTTCTCGTCGGCCGAGCAGTTCCTGGATTGGGCCAGCACCCACGACACCAGTTGCGTGATCACGGACGTGCGGATGCCGGGCATGAACGGCATTGAGCTGCAGGCTCGTCTGATCGCCGACGGCCGCCGCATTCCCATGATCTTCATGACCGCCTTTCCGGAAGAGAGCCTGAAAACCCGCGCGCTCAAGGCCGGCGCCTTCGGCTTCCTGACCAAGCCATTTCAGCAACAGAGTCTGGTCAATTGCCTGACCCAAGCCCTCAATGCGGAAGCATCGAACTGATACGCAGGTATCGGTCGATACGGCCGACGGGATTTGACCTCTAGTACCGGCGGACACTGGAACCGGTCACGGGGCCGGCGCTGTAATTCTGCTCATGCGCTTCCGTCGCGGCTTCGACCTCTGGCCGGACATGCGCCCCACAAGGACGCCATCGCGATGAGCAAACACTCGAAGAAGGAAAAAGCAGAAGGCAATGACGGCCGGATGAAACGCAAGGTCTACGAGAAGGAGTTGCGCAAGCTTCAGGTCGAGGTCTGCCATCTGCAGGAGTGGGTCAAGGCCAAGGGGCTCCGGGCCATCATCGTGTTCGAAGGCCGTGACGCCGCGGGCAAGGGCGGCACGATCAAGGCTCTGACCGAGCGGGTCAGCCCCCGCGTGTTTCGCGTGATCGCGCTGCCGGCGCCGTCCGATCGCGAGAAATCGCAGATGTACGTGCAGCGTTACATGTCGCATTTCCCTGCCGCCGGCGAGATCGTGATCTTCGACCGCAGCTGGTACAACCGGACCGGCGTCGAGCGCGTCATGGGCTTCGTCAGCGACGAGCAATACCAGCGCTTCCTCGACCTTTGCCCGCAGATCGAGAAATACATCGTCGAAGCCGGCATCATTCTGATCAAGGTCTGGCTCGAGGTCGGAATGGAGGAGCAGACGAAGCGCTTCCACGCTCGGATCGACGATCCGCTGCGGCAATGGAAGCTCAGTCCCATGGATGTCGAATCCTACGACCGGTGGTACGGCTATTCGCGGGCCCGCGATGCCATGCTGAAGCACACCAGCACCAAGCATGCGCCCTGGGTCATCGTCCGCACCGACGACAAGCGCCGCGGCCGGCTCAATTGCATCTCGCACATTCTCAAGAGCATCCCCTACAAGAAGGTGCCGAGGCACAAGGTCAAATTGGCCGAGCGCTCGAAGAAGGGCGCCTACGACGATCAGGCCACCTTGAAGGGCCAGACCTTCATCAAAGAGGTCTACTGACAGCGGCCAGGATCGTGCCTGCGCCGGTCAGCCGAGCTCAAGCCCAACCTGCACGACGTCCGGCTGCACCGCGGCCTTGCGGCGGAAGCCGCCGCGCTCGAAGGCTTTCAGCATCGCGGTGTTGCCGGGCAGCACGTCGGCGATCAGCTCGCGCATCCCGCCGGCGCGCGCGATCGCGATCAGGTGCCTGAGCAGCATCGAGCCGATGCCACGTCCCTGGTACGGATCGATCACCGCAAAGGCCAACTCAGCCTCGCCGGGCTTCACCACGATGTAGCGGCCGCCGCCGACGATGGTGGCGCGGCCGTTTTCTTCGACCGCCGCCACGAGCGCGACATGCGTGACGAAATCGACCCGGGTGAAGAAGTCGATTTCCTTTTCGGTGAAGTGGCGGCGAACCGCGAAGAACCGCCGGAACAGCGATTGCGTGCTGGCGCGGTTCACGGCCGCAAGAAGATCGCCCCGGTCATCGGGCTTCAGGGCGCGGATTTCGATACGCGTTCCATCGCGCAAGGCTTCGACCGCGCAATAACCGGCTGGGTCCAACATTTCGGCGAGCCTCGAGTGATCGGCTTTGGAGCCGCGGTCCGTTCACGACGCCGGGATTTGCCCGGTCTTGCCGATCAGGGCGTCCAGCGTCGCAAACCTGTCGATGCCGCCGACCTTGTCGCCGACGCCGTCACCCCGCAGCAGGTCGCGGATATGCCCGCGGGCGCCGACGATGCGCAGCGCGATCTCGCGGGTGGCAAGCTCGTCGTGCAGCGCATGCAGCATTCGCGATCCGCTGAGGTCGAGATAGGGCGACGTCGACAGATCGCACACCACAAGGCGGATGGTCTTCGGGGCGTTTTCGGCAACGCGCGCCAGCACCGATTCCAGCACGAAGTCCGAATTGAAGTACATCACCGAGGCTTCCGGGCGGAACGCGATCACGCCGGGCAGGGGCAGGTTTTCAGGGTGCCGCGCCATGTCCGAGAACGAATTCGTGCCCGGAACCCGGCCGAGAAACGCGACGTTCGGGCGTGTCGCGAGGAACAGCAGGATCGCCACGGAGGCGAGCGCGGCAAGCATGATCCCTTGCAGGATGCCGAGCAGCAGCACCGCGCCGAGCGCGATCGTCGCTGCATAGAAATCCATCCGGCTGAGACGCCACATGCGCAGCAACGCGCGGAAGTCGAACAGTCCCATGATCGCCGTCAACACGACCGCGGCCAGCACGGCTTTCGGCAGGTTCTCGAGGAGCCCGGTCAGGAACAGCAGGCACAACGCCAGCGTCACAGAGGCAAATACCAGGGCGAGCGGCGTGCGGGCGCCGGCGCTGTCATTGACCATCGATTGCGACAGGCCACCGGCCACCGGATAGCCATGTCCCAGCGCGGCCGCGAGATTGGCCGCGCCGATGCCGAGAAACTCCTGGCTTGGATCGATGGCGTAACCGCGCTTGGCAGCCAGCGTGCGGGCGGCCGAGATGCCCTCGACATAGGCGAGCAGCAGGCAGCCGGCGGCCAGCGGTACGATGCCCTCGACGTCGCGGAGCCTGAGCTTCGGGCCTTCGAGGCTCGGCAGGCCGGAGGGAATATTGCCGGTGATTGGCACGCCGAGCGCGGGCAGCCCGAGCAGGGTCGCGGCGATAATCGATAGCGCGACCACCGCCAGCGCGACCGGCTTGCCCGGCAAGGTCCGGTCTCCGACCAGCAGAAGCGCGATCGCGACCACGCCGATGGCGAGCACGAGATGGTTGGTCTGGCCAAGTTGCCCGACGAGCAGCACGACGCGCTCGATGAAATTGTGCCCGCCTCCGGCCACGCCGAGCAGGCTCGGAAGCTGCGTCATCGCGATGGTCAGTCCGGCCCCGATCTTGAAGCCGACCAGGACGCTGTCGCTGATCAGCTTGACCAGCACGCTGAGGCGCAACGCCCAGGAGATCAGGCAGAGCCCCGCGACCGTGAAGGCCGTCAGGCTCGCGATCTGGGCGTAGCGCTGCGCGTCGCCCTCGGCCATGGCTGCCACGGTCCCGGCGATCATCAGCGAGATGGCCGACGTCGGGCCGACCGCCATTTGGCGTGACGAGCCGAACAAAGCGTAGCCGAGCCCGCCGAGAAGGTATCCGTAGATGCCGACCTGAGGCGGCAGCCCGGCGAGCGTCGCATAGGCGAGCGAAACCGGAATCGCATAGGCGGCGAGGGTGACGCCGGCGACGATATCGTCGCGCAACCAGATCGCACGGTAGTCCGGGAGCCACGACGCAGGCCCGAGCCGCAATCGCAGGAACAGGGAGGCCAGCGCGTTGGGCGTTTGGGATGACACGGTTGGCGGGTCGCCGCTGTGCTCAGCCCCAGGCCAGGGTCATGCTGATGTCGCCCGGCATGCCGTTCGGCCAATCAGCGATCTGGAATTTGACCCGGTAGCCTTTCGGCTGCAGATGGATTCGCCAGAACTCAAACAGCTCGCGCGGCAGGCCGGTGAGGGTGTTTTCCCAGCCCGGCTCCTGCTGGTTGATGGCGCGTCCCTTGTCGGTGCAGACGATATTCGGGAAGCGGCCGATCTCGACCTCCGACAGTCCGTTGCTCACCGCGCGCTTGATGATCGCGGCGGCGCGCTGCATCCGGTCCTGGTCCGATACGCCCGACGGCTTCTCGAGCTTCTCCATCAAGGCCTTCTTCTCGGCTTCGGCCTCTGCGCGCCGGCGCATGTAGGCCGCGGCCTTTTCGGCTTCCATCTCGGCGCTCTGCTTCCTGCAATCGAGAGCACTGGGCAGGATATCGTCGATGCTCGCCATAACCGTCTCCTTGGAGAAACCTCAGGTCTTCACGCAGTCCGTTTGAATGTGGTGCCGCCGGAACGAGCGGCCGATAGCGCAGCCACGGTATGCCTGGCGATCATCAGCTCTTCGTTGGTCGGGATGACATAAAGCGGAAGACGGCTGCCGGCGCGCGAGATCGAGGTCTTGCCGGCGGCGTTGGCCGCAGCATCGAGCTCGGCGCCGAGCCAGGCGAGCCGCGCGGCGATCCGCTCGCGGATCGGGGCGGATCGCTCGCCGATCCCGGCCGTGAAGACGAAGGCGTCCACGCCGCCGAGCGCTGCGGCCAGCATCCCGGCATGAAGAGAGATGCGATAGACGAAATGATCGATCGCGAGCTTGGCGCGCGGGTCCGCGCTGTCGAGCAACTCGCGCATGTCGTTGCTGATGCCCGAAAGCCCTTTCAGCCCGCATTCGCCGTACAGGAATTTCTGCACGGCCGCGGCGCTCATGCCCTTCTCGGTCATGAGATAGAGCAGGATGCCGGGATCGATCTGGCCCGGCCGCGTTCCCATCGGCAGGCCGTCGAGGGCGGTGAAGCCCATCGTGCTCTCGACGCTGCGGCCGTCGAGCAGCGCGCACATCGAGGCGCCGCTGCCCAGGTGCGCGACGATCACCTTGCCCTTGGCGATATCGGGCGCGACCTCCCGCAGATGCCCGGCGATGTATTCGTAGGAGAGACCGTGGAAGCCGTAGCGGCGCACGCCTTCGGCATAGAGGCTTGCCGGAATGGCGAAATGATCGGCCACCGCATCGTGACCGCGGTGGAACGCCGTATCGAAGCAGGCGACCTGCGGCAGCTCGGGAAACCGCGCCATGATCGAACGGATCGGCGTGAGATTGTTCGGCTGATGCAGCGGGGCGAGCGGAACGTAGCGTTCGAGCTTCGACAGCACCTCGCTGTCGATGACGATGGGTCGGGCGTAATCCGGCCCGCCGTGCACCACGCGATGCCCCACGCCCATGAGGACCAGCTTCTGCGTTTCCCGCAGCCAGCCGCCGGCCGTGGCCATGGCGGTGGCAACGTCCGGAACCTGCTCAACCGAATAGGTTTGGTCGAGCAGTGTGTCGCCCTTGGCATCTTTCGTACGAAGCCGCGGCCGGGCGCCGATCCCGTCGAACTCGCCCTTGATGATCTGATCGGGCTCCTGCGATCCGGCCAGCCCGAAGACCTGGAACTTGACGCTGGAAGAGCCGGCGTTGACGACGAGGATCGTTTCCATGACCGGTCACGCTGCAGGCAAGGCCGCGCTGCTGCGGCGCGCGTGGGCGTAGAGCACGGCGACGGCGCAGGACGCCATGCGCGTTCGCACGGTATCGGCGCGCGAGGTGAGCACGATCGGCACCCGCGCGCCGAGCACGATACCGGCCGCGTCGGCCTTGGCCATGAACGACAGGTTCTTGGCGAGCATGTTGCCGGCTTCGAGATCGGGCACCACCAGGATCTGCGCGCGGCCGGCGACCTCCGACTTGATGCCTTTGATCCGCGCCGCTTCGGGATCGATCGCGTTGTCGAAGGCGAGCGGGCCGTCGAGCACAGCTCCGGTGATCTGCCCGCGATCGGCCATCTTGCACAGCGCCGCGGCCTCGATGGTCGAGGGGATCTTCGACGTCACGGTTTCCACCGCCGACAGGATGCCGACCCGCGGGACGCCAAGTCCGATTCCGGCAAACAGGTCGATGGCGTTCTGGATGATGTCGCGCTTGGCATCGAGATCGGGGAAGATGTTGATCGCGGCGTCGGTGATGAACAGCGTGTCCGGATGCGTGGGCACATCCATGATGAACACGTGACTGATGCGCCGGGCGGTCCGCAGGCCGGTCTTGGACGCGGTCACCGCTTTCATCAGCTCGTCGGTGTGCAGGCTGCCCTTCATGAGCAGCTCGCCCTTGCCGGCGTGGATCATCTCCACGGCCTTGCCGGCGGCGTCGTCGCTGTGCTCGGCGTCGATCAGCTCGCAGCGGCTGATGTCCAGGCCGCTCTGCTTGGCAACGGCGGAGATTTTGGCGGCAGGCCCGACCAGGATCAGATCGACGATGCCGAGCTGCGCGGCTTCGACGCCGCCGCGCAATGACGTCTCGTCGCAGGGATGCACCAGGATGGTCTTGGCGGCGGGGACCTCTTTGGCGGCCGCGATCACACGGCGCTTCGCCACCGTCGAACCCGTA
>CAKZHN010000533.1 GCA_936924235.1 uncultured Rhodoplanes sp.
TCCCGGGTCTACAGCGCATCACTCCGCTTCGCTTCGTGCTGCGCTGTGCCCGGGACACGAGTGGCGAGAGCTTGCCCCTAACGTTCAATCGATCTTCGCGCCGACCTGCTTGATGATCGCTTCCCAGTGTTTCGAGTCATCCGCCACCAGCTTCGAAAACTCCGGCGGCGTCAGCGTCACCCGCTCGAACGTGTTCTTCTCGAAGAACTCCTTCGACTGCGGTTGGTCCAGCACCTTGCTGACGTCGGCATGGATCTTCGTGGCCAGCTCCGGCGGCATGTTCGGCGGGCCGAACAGCCCGAACCAGACCGAGGTCTGGAACCCCGGCACGCCCGACTCCGCGATGGTCGGCAGGTCCGGCCGCGACGCGATGCGCTTGGCGCCTGCCGCCGCGAGGATTCGCACCTTCCCGGTGGTCTCATGGTCCGCGATGCTGCTGAGATTGAGCAGCAGCATGTTGACGCTATCCGCCAGCAGCGCGTTCGCGGCGGGCGCCGCGCCGCGGAACGGGATGTGCACGATGTCGGTGCCGGTGCGCTGTTTGAAGTCCTCCATGCTGAGGTGCGCGTAGGTGCCGATGCCGTAGGAGCCGTAGTTCAGCGTTCCGGGCTTGGCCTTGGCCAGCGCGATCAGCTCCTGCGTCGACTTCGCCGGCACCGACGAATTCACCACCAGCACCGGTGTGCCGCGGCACAGCACGACGATCGGCGTGAACGCCGACGCGTTGTACGAAAGCTTGCTCGACAGGAACGGGTTGGCCGTGATGGTGGCGTCCGACGTCACCATCAGCGTCAGGCCGTCGGCCGGTGAGCGCTCCACCGCCTGGGCGCCGACGCCGCCATTGCCGCCCGGGCGGTTGTCGACGATCACGGTCTGGCCCAGGCTCTCGCCGAGCCCCTGCGCGACGATGCGCGCCATGGTGTCGGTGACGCCGCCCGCCTGCGTCGGCACGATGATCCGCACCGGGCCGTTGGGATAGGTCTGCGCGTCGGCGCGGCCTGCGAGCAATGCGAGCGCCAGCGCGAAGACGCCCGCGCGGAGTCCGCCCGGCGCGTTCCACATGGTCTCCTCCCTGCTGTTGTTTTTCTTCAGCGCGCGCTGCTCAGGCCCATGACCGGCTTGCCGATGCCGAGCGGCTTGGCATCCACCAGCACGAAGGCGACACGGGCCATCTTGTTGCTGCGGTTGGCCCAGGCGTGGTTGGTGCCGCGCTGGACCATGACGTCGCCCTGCTTCAGCTTCACCGTCGAGTCGTCCATGTCCATGTCGATCTCGCCCTCGATGACGATGACGTAGTCGATCGTCTCGGTGCGGTGCATGTGCGGCGGGTTGCCGGGCGGGAAGTCGATCACGCAGAAGCGCGTGCCGTTCGGAGGCGGCGGCGTGCCGACGATGCGCGCGCCCATGTCCTCGACCTTCTCGCCGATAGGCATGTCGGCCGGGTTCTGCTCGGTGATCCACATCAGCGTGGAGCGCGATCCAGTGCCTTTGTGGTTGGTGGCGCGGCCGTCGATCAGCACCTTGGCGACGTTGTTGGCGTCGTGTCCGGTCACGACGCGGCGCACCGGCGGCGGCAGGTTCGAGAAGTCGGTCATAGGTGGTTCACTCCCTTGAATTGTTCTGAAGTGCTTACGCGGCCGCCCTTGCGACGTTCATCATGCCCTTCAGATCGCCGCTGAGGAAGCAGCGCATGTTGTGCTCGAGGATCGGCATTGCGAGGTCGACATAGGTGTCGCAGAAGCCGCCCTGATGCGTGGTGATGATGACGTTCTTGAACGTCCAGAGCGGGCTGTCCGGCGGCAGCGGCTCCTGGTTGAACACGTCGAGGGCGGCGCCCGCGATTTTCTTGCCGCGCAGCGCCTCAATCAGCGCGTCCTCGTCGACCACGCCGCCGCGCGCCAGGTTGGTGAGGAACGCCGTGGGCTTCATCGCGGCGAACACCTTGGCGTTGACCATGTGGTGCGTCGCGGCCGAGTAGGGCGTCAGCAGCACCAGGTGGTCGACCTCGGGCAGCGTCTTGATCAGGTCGGTCACCGGCAGCACGCGGTCGAAGCCCGCGACCGCGCGCGGCGCCGACGTGAAGCCCACCACCTTCATGCCGAGCGCTTTGCACTTCGGCGCCAGCGCCTCGGCGATCACGCCGATGCCGAGGATGCCGCAGGTCTTGTCCTGCAGCAGCTTGGCCGGCCAGCGCTTCCAGGCTTGCTCATCCTGAGCGCGCACGAAGCCCGGCAGGTCGCGCGACAGCGCCAGCATCGAGGCCAGCGCCGCCTCCGACACCGGCGCGCCATGCACGCCGTGCAGGCTGGTCACAGTGACCTGCGGCTGCAGCGCCGGCTGGTCGGTGATGCCGTCGAGCCCGGTGCCGAGCGCCTGCACCCATCGGAGCTTCTTGGCATTGGCGAGATCGAGTTTCAGGTTCTTCATCATCTGCCCGAAGGTGAGCAGCATGTCGGCCTGCGGAAACGCCGCCGCGGCCTTGTCGGCGGTCGCCGCGACCTCGACCTCGATGCTGGGGAATTTCCGGCTGAGCTGCGCCCGGTATTGCTCGGTGACGTCGGGCGGCAGCGTGAGGAGGATCAAGAGGCGGGGCATGGCGGTCGGTCCTGAACGCGACGAAATGGTTGCGATTTGTATCCGTTGGCCGCGGCGGCGTCACGCGTTGCCGATGCGGATAGGCCCCATGCGGATCCTGCACGTGTATCGCATGGCGGGACGGAGGCCTCGCGTGCCAACCAACGGTGCGTCGATGTCAGCACCGTCGAGCAAGACGCTCTAGACCGTTCGTAGGGCTATGAGCACCGGCCGCATGATTCTAGCCTCGTGCATCGCCGGAGGCTGTCGCATGAACTCCTGCTGTCATTCCGACATGAGCGCATCCCCGGCGGCTGACGACGTCGTCATTCGCTCGACGATCACCTGTCCGCATTGCGGGGCCTCGAAGCCGGAGGACATGCCGCGAGACGCGTGCCGGATCGTCTATCAGTGCACCGCCTGCGGCGCGACGTTACGGCCTTTGTCGGGCGACTGCTGCGTGTTCTGCTCGTATGGTTCGGTGCCTTGTCCGCCGATTCAGATTCAGCGGCGCTGAAGCGCAGCGGTTCATTTTGAACAAGAGTTGCGGCGGTTTCATTTTGAACGCGGGTTCATGTCGCGATGATCGAGCATTCATGAACCTCATAATTTTGTAATTCGCGGAACGGCGGCAGCCGCACCATGTTTGTTTGTAGTCATCGAGCGAACGAGGTGTTCGCTAAAAAAATCCAGGAGAACATCATGAAGAAATTCGGTCTGATTCTCGCGACCACCGCGCTCATCGGCCTCGCGGCTCCGGCGCTCGCGATCGAGGCGGGGTCTTCGGTCAAGGCCCGCACGCCGGTGGCGCAGGCTGACGTCAATGCCGGCGTGAAGTCGAGCAGCGGCGTGCGCGTGCATCACAGCCGCAGCACCCACAAGATGGCCTACCATGACCGCGGCCTGCATCGCGGCTTCACGCATTCGCGCCACCTCGGCTACGCCAAGAACCACGCCCACGGCGCCAAGGTGCACGTTGCGGCAAAGAGCCGGCACCAGGGCTCGCGCACGAGCGTGACGACGGGCTCCGGCGTGAGCTCGCAGTAGCAACGAAGTCTGTTGCCATAAAAAATGGCCCCGGTTCGCCGGGGCCATTTTGTTTTCGTGTAGTCCTGTGCGGTGCTTACTTGAGCCGCTTGGCGGCTTCCTCGGCCAGGCTCAGGTCGGTGTACTTGCTCACGTCCATCGGCGCCTTGATGAAGCCGAGTTCATGCGTGAGGTTGATGTTGGCCTGCAGCGCCTTGAGGTCCGGGATCATGTCCGGGTTGCGGTAGTAGTCGCGCTTGGTGAACAGCCAGTCCCAGCGCTCGGGCGGCGACTTGGTCACCTTGGCGGCGATCTTCATCACCTCCTCGTGGTTCTTCGGATCGAGGAACCAGCGCTCGATGCGCAGCATGTCCTCCATGAAATCGACCATGGCGGCGCGGTTCTTGTCGATGAAGGATTTGCGCGCCGCCCAGATGATGAACTGCGAGACGCCGATGGCGTCCTTGCTGGAGAACAGAGGCCGGGCGATCTGCTGCAGTTGCGGATCGAACGAGAACGGCAGCACGTAGGGCGCGAGGTCGACCTTCTTCTCCTGCAGCATCGCCTTCATGGTGGGGAACGGCGCCTCGATGATGGTGTAGTCGCGCTTGTCCTCGAGGCCGGCCTTGCGCAGCATGGCGCGCGCCGCGATGTCGACCGCGCTGCCGACCGAATTGGTGGCGATCACCTTGCCCTTGAGGTCCTTGACCTCCTTGATCGGGCTGTCCTTGGCCACCGCCCATTCGTTGGTGGCGTAGCCTGCGACGCCGTCCTGGAATTCGTCGGCGATGATGCGGAGGTCATCGAGGTTGGCGTTCTGCACCGCGAGCGGGAAGGTCGAGTAGGCGAGGTTGGCGATTTCCAATTCGCCGGTCGCGATCGCGGTCATCATGGGGGGCGTGCCGGCGTAGCGGACCGCTTCGACCGTGTAGGACTTGCCGATGTGCTTGGCGAGGTCCTGCTTCTCCAGCACGATCGACGCCCAGTTCGACACCGGCGCGACCCAGGCCATCCGGATCTTGACCGGCTCGGCGCGGGCCGCGCTGAGCGAAGCGACTGTGGCGATGGCGGCCAGCGCGAATTTCAGCATGCGCAATTTACTTGAGCACATTGCGTGTCCTCCCTTGGGACGATGTGTTTATTGGCAAAACTAGAGCATCGGCGCATCACTGGCGCAAGGTGCGGCGGTGACGCGGGGTCAGGTCGTGGCCGGCGCATTGGCCTCCTGGTGCCAGATCAGGAGCCGCCGGCGCAGGATCGCCATCAGCTTGATCAGCACATAGCCGACGATGGCGATCTCGACGATGCCGGCGAACACGCCGCGCGAGTCGGCAAAGCGCGAGGCCGTCATCATGGCGCCGCCGAGGCCGTAGCCGCCCATCAGCATCTCGGCCACCACGGCGACGATCATCGAGATCGGCAGCGCCACCTGAAGGCCGGTCAGGATCTGCGGCAATGCCGCGGGCAGCACGACCTGCCACATCAGCTCACGATCGCTGGCGCCCATGTTGCGCGCCGACCAGATCAGCTCGCGTTCGACGCCTTTGATGGCCAGCACGGTGGCGGCGATGACCGGGAAGATCGCGTCGATCACCACGATGGTGATCTTCGAGACGTCGTAGACGCCGAGCCACAGGATCACCACCGGCAGGAAGGCGATCTTCGGCATCGGGAAACCGACCGAGATGATCGGATCGAAGAACCAGTTGGCGATGACGTTGCGCGACATCGCGGCGCCGATGAGAATTCCGCCGATCATGGAGATGAAAAAGCCGACCAGCGCCCGATACATCGTCAGCCCGATGTTGACGAAGAGTTCTCCCGACAGGGCGTCGCTCCAGATGCGTTCGATCACCGAGGTGAGCGAAGGCAGCACGAAGGGCGTGAACGTGCCGCTGCGGGCAAGCACCTCCCAGGCGATCAGCAGCACCAGCACCGAGGCCACGCGCGCCACGCTCCAGAGGAGCGTGCGCACGAACGACGGCGCGGGTGCGGCGAGCGCCGTGGAGTCCGGGGCTACTGCGTCTGCTCGCGCCATTGCAGCATCCGGTTTATGATGAGCTGAAAGCCGCGGTCGGCCGCGAAGCCGAGCAGCGCCACGGTGAGCACGACCGCGTACATCGAGTCGTAGGCGCCGTTGGCGCCGAGGAAGCCGATCAGGTAGCCGAAGCCGGCGCGCGCCACGATCAGCTCGGATGAAACGAGCAGAATGAAGGACAACGCCAGCGCCGTGCGGATGCCGTTGAGCAGCTCCGGCATCGCGCTCGGCAGCACCACGTCCCACAGCATGCGCAGCCGGCCGGCGCCCATGCTTCGTGCCGACCACACGAGAGTCTGCTCGCTCGATCGCGCGCCGTTGAAGGCGCCGATCGTGACCGGGATCATGCAGCCCAGGAAAATCAGCAGGATCTTCGAGCCGTCGCCAAGGCCGAGCCAGATCACGGTGACCGGGATCAGCGCCGACTTCGGCAGCGGATAGAAAATCTCCACGATCGGCGCGATCACCACGTTGATCGGTTTCGACACGGCCATGCCGATGCCGAGCGCAGCCCCGATTACGATCGCAAGCGCGAGGCCTGCCGCGGCTCGATACAGCGAAGCGCCGGCGTTGTCGACAAGTTCGCCGGTCTTGATCAGATCGATCCAGCTCGTGATCACGTCGCTCAACGGCGGCAGCGCCGAGCTCGACACGAGGCCCAGCCGCGAGACCGCTTCCCAGGCGACGGCCAACAGCACCAGCGGCAGATAGCGGAGCCACACCGATTTCATGGCGCGTGGCGCTCCGCCTTGATGGCCTCGTCGCGCACCAGGTTCCAGAGCTCGTCGACCCTGTCGACGAAGCCCTTGGTCTTGAACACGCCCGGATCGTTCTTGTCGAACTTGGTGTCGACGATGGTCTTGATGCGGCCGGGCCGTGCCGACATCACGGCGACGCGGTCGGCGAGATACACGGCCTCCTGCACGTCATGGGTGACGAAGATCACGGTCTTCGGCGTGCGCTGCCAGATGCCGAGGAGCTCCGACTGCATCAGATGTCTCGTCTGGGCGTCGAGCGCGCCGAACGGCTCGTCCATCAGAAGGATGCTCGGATCGAAGGCGAGCGTGCGCGCAAGCGCTGTGCGCTGCTTCATGCCGCCGGAGAGCTGTGACGGGAAGCTGTCCTCGAAGCCCGAGAGGCCGACGAGATCGATGAACTGCTGCGCGCGGGCGAGGCGCTCGGCCTTTGGCATGTTCTGCCGTTCGAGGCCATAGAGCACGTTCTCGCGCACGGACTTCCAGGGAAACAGCGCGAAATGCTGGAACACGATGCCGCGGTCGGGGCCCGGTGCCTTCACCGGCTCGCCGTTCACCGCGATCGCGCCCTTCTCGACCGGCAGAAAGCCGCCGATCAGATAGAGCAGGGTGGATTTCCCGCAGCCCGAAGGACCGAGCAGCGCCAGGAATTCGCGCGGCTGCACGCTCAGTGAAATATCGTCCAGCGCCAGCACCGGCTTGCCGCGTGGCGGCCGGTAGACGTGGCTGACCTTGTCGACGGCGATCTGCGGTGGGCTCATTTCGAACGCTGCACTATCCGTTGGATTATCGGGCCGTGACCTTGTCGAGGAAAGCGCCGGTGGTGGTCAGCGAGAGATCGATCTTGGCGTCGCGGATGCCGGCGTCGAACTCGCGCAGCACCTTCAGCGCAGTTTCGGCGCCTTCCGGGCTGAAGCGGCCGTCGGGCGAATACATCGGCAGGCTGTTTTTGATCGCATGGGTGAACAGCTCCATGTTGCCAAGCGCATGCTCGGGCGGCATCACCTTGGCGATGTCCTCGGCGGAATGGGTGGCCATCCATTTCAGGCCGCGCACGAAGGCGTTGGTCAGCGCCTGCACGGTCTTGGGATTACTCTGCGCGTAGGCTGGCGGCAGATAGAGCACCGCGGCGGGATAGAGCCCGCCATAGACCGCCCGCGTGCCGGCTTCGGTGCGTGTGTCCGCGACCACACGAAGAAGCTTTTCGCTTTCCAACTGGCTGATCACCGGATCGACATTGATCACCGCATCGATCTCGCTGCGGCGCGCCGCCGCGACTGCGGTCGCGCCGGCGCCGACCGCGATGAACGAGGCGTCTTCGGGCTTCAGCCCCGCCTGCGCCATCATGTGCAGCGCCATGAAATGCGTGCTCGAGCCCGGCGCCGTGATGCCGATCTTCAAACCTTTAAGATCGGCCGGGCCGCGATAGGCAGCGGCCTTGGGCCCGACCAGGCCCAGCACGAATCCGGGAAACCGGCCGAGCTGCACCACCGCGGTGATGGGCTGCTTCTTGGCCTGCATCTGGATGGTGTGATCGAACGAGCCGGTGACCACGTCAGCGCTGCCGCCCATCAGCGCCTGCAGCGCGCGGCCGCCGGCCGAGACGTCGGAGATCGCGACGTCCAGGCCTTCGTCTTTGAAGTAGCCGAGCCGGTCGGTGACGTTGAGCGGCAGGTAGAACAGCGCCGGCTGGCCGCCGACTGCGAGCCGCACCTTGGTCTGCGCGAGCGAGGCCGCGGGCCACAACGCGACGGCGGCGACAAGACACGCGGCGAGGCGGCGCATCATGCCTTGCCCCCCGGCGCGTATTTGTCCTCGATCTGCGCCCACAGCTCGTAGCCGGTGATGTCCTTGAAGCCGGCGAAGTCGACGCTATCTCCCGACGCGCCCGGCCGTCCGGCTTTGATGTCGGCCAGCGCCTTCTCGATGGTGCGCGCCACGCGGAAGATCACCGACGTCGGATAGGCCACCATGGCAAAGCCCATGGCCATCAATTCGGCCGGCGGCAGCACCGGAGTCTGGCCGCCACCTTCCAGCATGTTGGCGATCTGCGGCACGCCCTGGAACGCGCGCCCGACGCGCTTCAGCTCGTCGAGTGACTGCGGCGCCTCGATGAAGATGCCGTCGGCGCCGGCTGCGAGATATTTCTCGCCGCGGCGTAGCGCCTCGTCGAGGCCGTGCACGGCGCGGGCGTCAGTGCGCGCGATCAGGAACAGGTCCTTGCTCCTCCGCGCCGCGGCTGCGGCCTTGATCTTGGTCACCATATCGTCGGCCGGGATCACGTCCTTGCCGGCCATGTGGCCGCAGCGCTTCGGCGCAACCTGATCCTCGATGAAGATCGCCGACGCGCCCAGCGCCTCGTATCCTTCGATCGTATGGGTGACGTTCTTGACGTCGCCATAGCCGGTGTCGCCGTCGATCAGCACCGGCAGCCGCGTCGCGCTCACGATGTCGCGGACCCCGGCGCTGATCTCGCCGAACGCCGCAAGGCCGATATCCGGAATGCCGTAGCGCGAGCCGACCAGCGCGAAGCCGCCGATCGAATAGGCCGCGAAACCGGCGCGCTCGATCAGCCGCACCGACAGCGCATCATGGGCGCAGGGCAGAAGTAGCGGCTGCTCCTTGTTGAGCAGCTCCTTCCAGGTCGGCCGCACGGTCATCTCGCATTCCCCCGGCGGGAACGTAGCAAGCTTGTTCGCCGGGCGTCTACGCCGCGAGGTCTTTCATGATGCGGTACAGCGCCGCTTGGCCCTCGAAGCCGATGCCGGGCCGGTCCGGCAACTTCAGGTAGCCGTTCTCCAGCACCGCATCGTCGGCGAAGCCCGCGAAGGCGCCGAACACGCCGGGATAGGATTCGGCGCCGCCCAGCCCGAAGCCGCCTGCGATGTGCAGCGACATCTGGTTGCCGCCGTGCGGGAACAGGCCCGCGCGCGGCCAGTCGTGGCGGGCCAGCATGTCGAGCGTGCGGGCGTATTGCACGATGCCATAGGCCTGCGGCGGATCGACCTGGATGATGTCGCCGCGCGAAGCCTTCAAGCCTCCGAAGCGCACCAGGTTCTCGACGTCCTGCGTCGAGAACAGATTCTCGCCGGTCGAGAGCGGGCCGTCATAGGCTTCGGACACCTCGGCCAGCGTCGCGTAGTCGAGCGGATCGCACGGCTCCTCGAACCAGCGGAGCCCGTAGGGCGACAGTGCCTTGGCGTAGGTCAGCGCCTCGTCGCGGGTGAACTTGCAGTTGGCGTCGACCGCGAGCTCGCCGCGGTTGCCGACCACGGTCTGCACCGCCTCGACGCGGGCGCAGTCCTCGGCGACCGTCATGCCGCCGACCTTCATCTTGACCATGGTGTAGCCGGAATCGAGATGGCGCCGCATCTCGTCCTGCAGGTCTTTCGTGGTCTTGCCCGGCGCGTACCAGCCGCCGCCGACATAGCAGAACACCTTGTCCTGCACCTTGCCGCCGTTGAAGCGCTCGGCGAGCACGCGGTGCAGCGGCTTGCCTTCGATCTTGGCGACCGCGTCCCACACCGCCACCTCGATGGTGCCGATGCCGACCGAGCGCTCGCTGTGGCCGCCGGCCTTCTCGTTGCGCATCATCACGGCGAGGATCTTCGCCGGATCGAGGCTGTCGCCGGCCTCGTTGAGCAGCGACTTCGGCTCGGCCTTGAGGATGCGCGGGATGAAGCGGGCGCGCATCTGCGCGCCGCAGGCGTAGCGGCCGGTGGAGTTGAAGGCGAAGCCCGCGACCGGCTTGCCGTCGCGGATCACGTCGGTGATGACGGCCACCACCGAGGTGGTCATCTCGGAGAAATCGAAGCCGGAGTTACGGAGATCGGACTTCAGCGGGATCGCGGTTTCACGGATGTCGACGATACGCATGCAGTTCTCACTTCATTCTCTCCCCGTCCTCATCCTGAGGAGCGGGCGTAGCCCGCGTCTCGAAGGACGAGGGCGGCCCGGTCGGTGGCGGCCTCGTGCTTCGAGACGCCCGCCTTCGGCGGGCTCCTCAGCATGAGGCCGGTCTAAGGTTTGAACAAGGGATGCCTACTGCACCTTGATCCCGGCGTCGTGGATCACCTTAGCCCATTTGTCGATCTCGAACTTGATCTGGCGGGTGAACTCGTCCGGCGTGTTGCAGATGATCTCGAGCCCGAGCTGATCCATCTTGGCGGTGACCTCCGGCGATTTCGTTGCTCTCACCACCTCCTGGTAGATGAAGTTGGATAGCTCCTTCGGCACGCCGGCCGGAACCAGCACGGCCTGGAACGTGTCGGCCTCTTGATCGGGGATGCCGGCCTCGGCGAGCGTCGGCACGTCCGGCAGCACCTTGACCCGCGTCTTGTTGGCGACCGCGAGCGCGCGAAGCGTCCCTTCCTTGATGAACGGCACTGCCGGCGGCAGCGACGTGAAAGCGAGCGGCGTATGGCCCGCGACGATCGACTGGATCGCCGGACCTGCGCCGCCGAACGGCACGTGAACGGTGTCGAGCTTGAACGTGAGCTTGAACAATTCGCCGGAGAGATGCGGCGTGGTCCCGGTTCCGGCCGACGCGAAGGTGTACTTGCCTGGGTTGGCCTTGATGAGATCGGCCAGCTCCTTCGGAGTGTTCACTGGCAGCACCTTCGGATTGACCAGCAGCACGTTCGCCGCAGTGGCGGCGACCGTGAGCGGCGTGAAGTCCTTGTAAGGATCGTAGGGCACGCGGTCGTAGAGGCTTGGATTGACGACGTAGCTCGATGACACGAACAGGATGGTGTAGCCGTCGGCCGGCGCCTTCGCGGCATTGCCCATGCCGAGGTTGCCGCCGGCGCCCGCCTGGTTCTCGATGTAGAACTGCTGCTTCAGATGCTCGGACATCTTCTGCGAGATCATCCGCGCCGCGATGTCGGTCGGACCGCCCGGCGCGAACGGCACGATGATCTTCACCGGCTTGCTCGGCCAGCCACCTGGGCCGGCGCCTTGCGCAAAAGCCTGAGCAGCAAACAGCAGCGTGGCGCTGAACGCCAGCGCCCGGACAGCAAACTTCATTCCCATTCTCCTGACTGCGTTTCCAGTTTTCTTGTTGCTTCTAGGTGGCCCTAGATCTTTGGAACCTTCGCAGTCTCGATCACCCGCTTCCACTTGGCAATGTCGGCCTTCACATAGGCCGCGAACTCGGCCGGTGTGTCGCCCTCCGGCACGATGCCGAGCTCCAACAGCCGCGCCTTGATGTCCGGCGATTTGACGATGACGGCGATCTCCTTCTGCAGCTGATTGACGATCTCGGCAGGCGTCCCGGTCGGCACGAACACCCCGGCGATGGTCTCGGCCTCCATGTCCTTGATGCCCATCTCGTCCAGCGTGGGCACATCGGGCAGCGTCTCGAGCCGTTTCTTGGCCGTGATGCCGAGCGCGCGGATCTTGCCTTCCTTGATCAGCGCCACCGAGTTGCCGATCGCGCCGCACGAGATCGGCACGTGGCCGCCGAGCAGCGACTGCGTCATCGGCCCGCCGCCGGCGAATGGCACGGTGACGAAGTTGACCTTGAGGTCGAACTTGAGCTGCTCGATCGACAGCGACGGCGTGGTGCCGGCGCCGGGCGAGCCAACGCTGTACTTGCCGGGCTCTTTCTTGAACAACTCGACCAGGTCCTTCATGGTCTTGGCCGGGAAATCCGGATTGACCAGCCACGAGTTCGGCGAGCCGCCGGCCTTGGTGACCGGCAGCAGATCCTTCTCGACGTCGAACGGCATCTTGGCATAGAGGCTCGGATTGACCGTGACGCTCGACGATGACAGCAGCACCGTGTAGCCGTCGCCCGGCGCGTGCGCGACCTTCTCCATGCCGAGGTTGCCGCCGGCACCGCCGACGTTCTCGATGAAGAACTGCTGGCCGAGCCGCTCCGACAGCCGCTGCGCAATCAGGCGTCCGGCAATGTCGGTGACGCCGCCCGCCGGAAACGGGATGATGATCTTGACCGGCTTGTTCGGGTAGGACTCCGCGAAGCCCGTGCCGGGCGCGGCGAACGTGGATATGGCGATGATCGATGCACCGAGCAGGAAAGCACGGCGCCCAAGTTTGAAATCGGCCATGACGCTTCCTCGAAATGATGATTTGATTTTGTCGTCGGCGTTGCGAACGCTGCCGTCCGGCGTCGTGGCCGGTTGGGCGGGCAGAGCCTGAGGGATAATCGTGCGGAATGCAAACGTGGCGTCGCCGGTGCGACGAATGATGCAGGGCGGCAACGCGCTGAAGATCGGCCTGTTCGGCGCCAACTGCTCATCGGGCCGCGCCGTCACCAAGGTGCCGGAGCGCTGGTCGGGAACCTGGACCGACAATCTTCGTCTCGTGCAGATGGCGGACGAGGCCGGCATCGATTTCATGCTGCCGATCGGCCGCTGGAAGGGCTATGGCGGCGACACCGGCTATCAGGAGGCGACGCTCGAAACCGTGACTTGGGCTTGCGGGCTTCTGGCCGCGACGAAGCGCATCACGGTGTTCGGCACCGTGCACGCGCCGCTGTTTCATCCGATCATCGCGGCGAAGCAGATGACGACCGCCGATCACATCGGCGAGGGTCGCTTCGGGCTGAACATCGTGGTCGGCTGGAACGAGGGCGAGTTCGAGATGTTCGGCGTCGAGCAGCGCGCGCACGCGCGCCGCTACGAATACGCCCAGGAGTGGATCGACGCCATCAAGCGGATGTGGTCGCCGGGCGACGATTTCGATTTCGACGGCGAGTTCATCAAGCTCAAGAAGGTCCGCGCCAAGCCCAAGCCCTATGGCGACACCCAGCCGGTGATCATGAACGCCGGCGCCTCGCCGGTCGGCCGCGCCTTCGCGGTGAAGAACTGCGACGCCTTCTTCATGCAGTCGTCGCGCACCTCGGTCGCCGAGACCGCGCAGCGCGTCGCCTCGGTGAAGGCCGAGGCCGCGGCGCTCGGCCGCGCCATCGGCGTGTTCACGGTCGGCGTCATCACCTGCCGGCCGACCATGAAGGAGGCCGAGGAGTATCACCATCACGTGGTGGTCGATCAGGCCGACTGGGCCGCGGTCGATCAGTTGCTGGCGCTGCGCAACATCACACCGCAGACCACGCCGCACGACGAGTTCATGCGCCAGCGCAGCGCCTATGCGCACGGCAACAGCGGCGTGCCGATCATCGGCGATCCCGATCACATCGCGGGCAAGCTGATCGAGCTGAGCAGC
This sequence comes from uncultured Rhodoplanes sp., assembly GCA_936924235.1. Classification (GTDB taxonomy): domain Bacteria; phylum Pseudomonadota; class Alphaproteobacteria; order Rhizobiales; family Xanthobacteraceae; genus Z2-YC6860. Next base: position 13,579 of record CAKZHN010000533.1, read on the forward strand.
GCGGGGCTGTCGGGGATCGCGGTGTCGCTGGTCAACTATGCCGACGAGCTGCCGTTCTTCTGTGATGAGGTGATGCCACGGCTGCAGCGCGCCGGGTTGCGCTTGGCAGCTTAGGCGCGCTGTTCGCCTCTCCCCGCTTGCGGGGAGAGGTCGGATCGCCACAAGCGCGTTTACGCGCGTCTTCGACGCGCTACGGCGATCCGGGTGAGGGGGACTCTCGATAGAGCGCGCTCTCTGAGACTCCCCCTCACCCCGACCCTCTCCCCGCAGGCGAGGAGAGGGAGCTCACCGCCGATGCCGCAACGGACTTCCTACATCACTGCTGCGTGGTGAGCTTGTCGATGCCGACCGCCGCGACGAACTCCGTCCAGCGCCTGATGTCCTCTTCGACAAAAGTCCGGAACGCCGCGGCGCCCATCGGCGGCGGCGTCTCCATGCCGGCGGCGATCAGCCGCTTCTGATACTCCGGCAGCAGCACCGCGCGCTGGACCTCCTGGTTGATCTTGTCGACCACGTCCTTGGGCGTGCCCGCGGTCGCGAACAAGCCGCCCCAGCCCGGCATGTTGAAGGTCGGATAACCCGACTCCATCATGGTCGGCAGGTTCGGCAGCAGCACCGAGCGCTGCGCCGTGCTCACCGCGAGCCCGCGCAGCGCGCCGGAGTCGATCTGCGACTTGGCGCTGGTCGAGACGCCGAAGAACATCTGGGTGATGTTGCCGACGGTGGCCATGGTCCCGGAGTTCACGTCGCGATAGGGCACGTGCAGGATGCTGGTGCCTGCCACCTTGTTCAAATATTCGCAGGCGAGATGCGGCACCGTGCCGATGCCGGCCGATGCGCAGTTGAGCTTGCCGGGGTTCTGCTTGGCGTAGGCGACCAGCTCGGCCACGGTCTTGGCCGGCACGCTCGGATGCACCACCAGCGCGTAGGAGATCACGCCGATATCGGCGACCGGCACGAACTCCTTGAGGAGGTCATACGTGGCGGTCTTCATCGCGGTGTTGAGCGTATAGGTCGGCGTCGCGAACAGCATGGTGTGGCCGTCGGGCGGCGCGGTCGACACCGAATTGACGGCGAGCTTGCCGCCGGCGCCGGGCCGCGGCTCGACGATCACGGCCTGGCCCCAGACCTGCTGGAGATGCTCGGCGACGATGCGCGAGAAGATGTCCGGGCTCGGACCGACGACGATCTTCACCGGATGGTTGGGAAAACTCTGCGCCTGCGCGGCGGCGGATTGAATCGAGCACAATGCCAGCGCGATGCCGCCGATGAACGCGGCCACGGACCGTTTCCTCACGCGTGTTCTCCCTGATCGAACAAGCCGGGGCGTTGCCGCCCTCTATCGCTGCGCATGATAGAGCACGCAAGCCCGATGACAATGCGGGGCGAAGTCGCTTAGCTTCGCGCGGGGATGGAAACGCGAGGAGCACAATGCTCACCAACGAACCGAAACCGATCCGCCGCGTCGTCACCGGCAACGACGCGCAGGGCCGCTCCTGCGTGCTGTTCGACAGCGCCGCGCCGAACGTCAATCCCGGCGCGATCAGCCGCGGCACCTGCATGACCGATATCTGGGTCTACAAGAATGCGCCCGCGATCATCTCGGGGGCGCGCGACGACGGCAATCTGCCGTTCCATTTCGAGCCGCCGCACGAGGGCGGGCATCTGCGTATCGTGCAGTCGACCGGCAAGCCCGCCGATTACGACCAGGCGAAGGACCCGGCCTACAAGCCGTTGACCCCGACGCGGTTGCGCCCCGACGGCGTGTGGGATCGCGGCGGGCAGAACCTCTACAGCTCGCCGGTGCACAAGTCGGCCACGGTTGACTACGGCATCCTGCTGGAAGGCGAGCGCACGCTACTGCTGGACCGAGGCAACGTGGTGATGAAGGCCGGCGACGTCGTGGTGCAGCTCGGCAACTGGCACGGTTGGGCCAACGTCAACGGCCCGAGCCTGATGGCCTTCGTCATGATGGGCGCGCAGTTCGACCAGGAACCGAAGGTGTGAGCATGAGCGAGATGAAAGCCACGCGCCGCATCATCACGGTCGACGACAACGACGGCAAATCGGTCGCGATCGCCGACGGCCCGACGCCGGATGTCCGCACCGATCCGGCGCGGCCGGGCTACCGGTCCGAGCGCATGTGGGTGGCGTCGTCGTCGCCGCACCGCATCGGCGCGTTCCGCGACACGGTGCTCGAGCCGCACACCATCGAGCCGCCGCGTGGCGGTTCGGTGTGCCGTATCGTGACGTTTCCGCCGGACGACAGCTTCCGCGGCAAGGTCGGCGCCGCCGAGGTGCAGGCGTTCTTTGCCGCGATGGGCTCGCCGCAGGCCTCGACCTACGCGGCCAACGCGCCGCATCCGTACATGCAGAAGACCCGCACGCTGGATTTCTGTCTGGTGCTTGAAGGCGAGATCACGCTGGTGCTCGACACCGCCGAGGTGCAACTGAAGGCCGGCGATACGGTGGTGCAGCGCGGCACCAATCACGCCTGGAGCAACCGCTCGAACAGGCCGTGCCGCGTTGCGTTCTCGCTGCACGACGGGGCGGTCTAACCACGCGGTCATTCCGGGGCGCGGGCGAAGCCCGCGAACCCGGAATCCAGACAAACAGGAAGTCCCGATGTATCTGGATTTCGGATAACCGCGCTTCGCGCGGTTTCCGGAATGACCGTGGAGAGAGTGCGCCTTACTGCACTCCGATCTTGCCGTCGCGGATCACCTTGCCCCACTTCTCGCCTTCGGCCTTCAGATACGCCGCGAACTCCTCCGGCGTATCCCCGACCGGCACGAAGCCCACGGCGGCGAGCTTCTCCTTGACGTCCGGCATGGCGATGATCTTCAGCGTCTTCTGCCGGATGATCTCTCCGACCTCCTTCGGCGTGCCGGTCTGCACATAGAAGCCGACCGGAGTCTCGCCGGTCTGGCCTGGATAGCCCGCTTCGATCAAGGTCGGCACGTCGGGCAGGCTGCCGATCCGCTGCTCGCCGGTGACGGCGAGCGCCCGCAGGGTGCCGGCCTGGATTTGCGCCGCGGCCGGCGGCAGCGACGAGAACGCGATTGGCGTGTGGCCCGCCACCACCGACTGGATCATCGGTCCGCCGCCGCCGAACGCAATCGAATGAAGATCGAGCTTCAGCGTCAGCCGGAACAATTCGCCGGTCAGATGCGCCGAGGTGCCGAGACCTGGCTGGGCATAGCCCGAGTATTTGTCGGGCTCCTTGCGGATCAGCCCGACCAGCTCCTTCATCGTCTTGGCCGGCACCGACGGGTTCACCACCACCACATTCGGCGAGGTGGCGATGCGCGTCACCGGCACGAAGTCCTTGTCCGGATCGTAGGGCACCGACTTGTAGAGATGCGGATTGATGACAGTGACCTGGCTGGTCAGCATCAGCGAATAGCCGTCGGCCGGCGCGCGGGCCGCAACGCCTGCGCCGATATTGCCGCCGGCGCCGGCGTGGTTCTCGACGTAGAACTGCTTGCCGAACTCTTCCGAGAGTTTCTGCGCCATGAGCCGTGCGACGATGTCGGCCGGCCCCGCCGGCGCGAACGGCACGATGATCCGCACCGGCTTGTTGGGGTAGGGCTCCTCGGCGCGCGCGGGCACCGCGGCAAGCAACACCGACACAGCGACAAAAACCACAGCACGCAGCAGCATCGGCATGTTGCCTCCCGGTCCATTGCCGATGCCATCATCGGGCATTGCCCTTGCGGCAGTAAACTCCCTTCCGCTGCAAACTCCCTTCCGCGGCAAGCCGCCGCATTCCGTCAACGCCGTTCAGCAAGTCGACCGAGGAGACGCGACGCCGCCGGCCGGTGATTGGACCCAGCCGGCGGCGCCGGCCGCTACTGCGTCGCGATGTTGGCGTCGTGGATGATCCGCCCCCATTTCGGGATTTCGGTCCGGATGCGCGCGGCGAATTCCTCCGGCGTGCTGCCGATCGGCTCGAAGCCCAGCGCCACCATCTTCTCCTTCACGTCCGGCTGCGCCATGGCATCGAGGATTTCGCGATGCAGGAGGTCGATGATCGGCTTCGGCGTTCCCGCCGGCACCAGCACACCCTGCAGGGTGTCGGACTCCTGGTTCGGCAGTCCCGCCTCGGCGAGCGTCGGCACGTCGGGCAGGGCCGTCGAGCGCTTCGGTGTCGTGACGGCGAGCCCGCGCAGCGTGCCTGCCTTCACCTGCTCGATGGCCGGCGTGATCACCGTGAAGGCGACCGGCGTGTGCCCCGCCAGCGCCGACTGGATTGCCGGGCCCGAGCCGGTGAACGGCACGTGCACCAGATCGAGCTCCTGCGACAGCTTGAACAGTTCGCCGGAGAGATGCGGCGTGGTGCCGAGGCCGGCCGAGGCAAAGCTGTACTTGCCCGGATTGGCCTTCAGGAACGCGATCAGCTCCTTGACGCTCTGCGCCGGAATCGAGGGATGCACGGTGAGGATGTTCGGCGACACGGCCGCGAGGGTCACCGCCGCGAAGTCCTTGTACGGATCGTAAGGGACTTTCGAGAACAGGCTCGGATTGACGGTGAAGCTCGTCGACACGAACAGGACGCTGTAGCCGTCGGGTGCGGCATGCGCGCCGCTGCCCATGGCGAGATTGCCGCCGGCGCCGGCCTGGTTCTCGACGTAGAACTGCTGGCCGAGCTTGGCCGAGAGCTTCTGCGCCATCAATCGCGCGAACACGTCGGTCGGGCCCGCGGGGGCGAACGGCACGATAAAGCGCACCGGATGCGAGGGATAGGTTTCCGCCTGCGCCGCGCCTGACAGCAGCAGCAGGAGCGCCGCGGCACGTATGGGCTTTGCCAGAATCGATTTCATGATCATCTGCTCCACGTCGGTTTAAATTGTCTGGTAATCTTTTCCCGCGCCGCGCCAATGCTAGGATCGCGGACGCCCGCGCAGTCGTAATTGCCGAAATCAGGCTTTGCGTCGGCTGATTGAACGATTGAATCCAACGAGGAAATGCCTATGGCCAAGAAGTACACCCGTCAGGACCTGCGCGACGCCGCCGAGAAATATAAGAACTGGGGCAAGTGGGGTCCGAACGACGAGATCGGCACGCTGAACTACACCTCGGCGGAGGACATCGTCGCGGCGACGCGGCTGGTGAAGAAGGGCAAGGTGATCTCGCTCGCGCTCAACTTCGACTACACCGGACCGCAGGGCGCCAAGAGCAAGTATCCGGCGATGGGCCGCATCAATCCGGTGCACACCATGCTGCGCACCGGCACCGATGCTTATTCAGGCGTGCTCGACAAGCGCGGCATCCGCGCCGCCGACGACATGGTGGTGATGCCGCTGCAATGCGGCACGCAGTGGGATGGCCTCGGCCACATTTTCTATGAGAACAACATGTGGAACGGCTACGACTGCCGCGAGGTGACGAGCGCGGGCGCGCAGAAGTGCGGCATCGAGAAGACCAAGAACAAGATGGTCGGCCGCGGCGTGTTCCTCGACATCGCGCGCTTCAAGGGCGTGGACTCGCTCGAGGACGGCTATGGCATCACCTGCAAGGACCTCGACGATTGCGCGAAAGCCCAGAAGGTCGAGATGAAGCGCGGCGACTACGTCATCGTGCGCACCGGCCAGATGGAGAAGTGCCAGAAGATCGGCAGCTGGGACGGCTATCCGGGCGGCGACGCGCCGGGCTTCGCGTTCGAGACGCTGGAATGGATCAAGCGGACTGAATTGGCCGCGCTCGCGTCCGACACCTGGGGCTGCGAGGTGCGGCCCAACGAGAGCGAGGAGGGCATCAACCAGCCCTGGCACTGGATCACCATCCCGATCATGGGCATGACCATGGGCGAGATCTTCGAGCTCAAGGAGCTCGGCGAGGACTGCGCCGCCGACAAGACCTACGAGTTCCTGTTCGTCGCGCCGGCGATCCCGATCACCGGCGGCGTCGGCTCGCCGGTCAATCCGCTGGCGATCAAGTAGGGTGCATTCGCGGTCCGACGATATCGCCGGATCGCGCCACGCACACCGCTGTCATCACCGGGCCGCCCCGAAGCGGCGAGACCCGGTGATCCATGAGCGGGTGCGGCTGACGACAGACTTACGTAAGACTTCCGCTGTTGAACCAGGGTCATGGACCGCCGGGTCAAGCCCGGCGGTGACACCGCCTGGGATGAGATGGCTTCGGCCAATTCAGTCGTTCGCTGTGTCCCCAGTGAATTCACACCCGAATCCTCAATATTATTTCCTTCTCTCTCAGACCCTGTATCCCGGGCATGCCTTGCTCAGTCGAGGACGCCGTCGATCGCGGCATCCGAAGACCCTGCAAGGTGCGGCCGCCGACAACGCGTGCCGCAATGAAGCGCCGAGAGGCGCCCGGGCTCCTCGCAAGGGCCCGCGCGCCCCGGGACCCCCACTGCCCTCACAAAACTTGGGTCCCGGAAGCTTGGCGTGTGGCTGGGTCTCGCAAACCCGGCCGAGGAG
>CAKZHN010000534.1 GCA_936924235.1 uncultured Rhodoplanes sp.
GCAGCGCAAGCTGCCTGGATAACGTGAGCGGTAATTCCCTCCGGTCCGATGAAAGTCCGGTGATCGCGTCAAAAATCGCCACAGGTGGAGCGCCGGAGGCGCGCGTGCCGGTCACACGGCACGCGGGCGCCTCGAAGAGGTGCCCAGTGTTACCAGCGCCATTCGGCGCTCCGCCCCCTCATGGGAGGGGGAAGGAAAATGAAGGCGCAACCCCGCGCCTCACTCTGTCAGGGGACGATGAATCACGTCTGCATGAAAGCTGAATCCGAAAATAAAACTGCGCTCATGCAGCGCGGTGTCCCTCCCCTCGCGGGGAGGGAGAGCACCGCCCGAGTCGATACCGCTTGCGGCTACTTATGAATCGACAGATCCGTGATCGTTGGCGTCGTGCCGCTCAGCGGATTGGTCTCGTCCCACGCATACACCAGCGTCTCGAACCGCATCGCGCGCGCGTCGACCATCAGCAGGCGCCCGACCAGGCCTTCGCCAAAACCCACGATCTCGCGGATCACCTCCAGCGCCATCATCGAGCCGAGCACGCCGGTGAGCGCGCCGAGCACGCCGGCTTCGGAACACGCCGGAACGGTGCCGGGCGGCGGCGGCTCGGGAAACAGACAGCGATAGCTCGGATTGGGCTGGCCGTCCTTGCTGCGCTCATGCGCGCGAACCGTGGTCAGCGTGCCGTCGAAGGTGCCGACCGCGGCGGTGACCAGCGGCTTCTTCGCGAGGTAGCACGCATCGGCGACGAGATAGCGCGTGGCAAAATTGTCGGCGCCGTCGGCGACGATGTCGTAGCCCGCGATGATCGACAGCGCGTTCGCGGCGTTGAGCCGCGTCGCATGCGTGATCACCTTCACGTGCGGATTGAGCTTTTTGATCGCGTCTGCCGCGCTCTCGATCTTGGGCCGGCCGACATCGGGCGTCGTATGGATCACCTGGCGCTGCAGGTTCGACAGCGAGACCGTGTCGTCGTCGATCACGCCCAGCGTGCCCACGCCCGCGGCCGCCAGATAGAGCAGCACCGGCGCGCCAAGCCCGCCGGCGCCGATCACCAGCACGCGGGCGCGGCCGAGCGCCTGCTGGCCGGGTCCGCCGACCTCGCGCAGGACAATGTGTCGCGCATAACGCTCGAGTTCCTCAGGCGAGAGCATCGCTGTTCCTCTAATGCCATCATTGGCTTATCCGTGTGGTTTCGGCTAGGCTTGCCGGGTCCGGCTTGGTTGGGGGTGTCATGCGCCTCTTGAGTACAGTTTCGGCCGCGATGCTGATCGCCGCGTTGGCGAGTGCCCCGGCGTTTGCCCAAAGCGACGCCCGGGAGAGCTACGGCCCGGTGACGCCGGTGCGTGCCAAACCCGCAGCCACAGCCTCAAAGCCCGCCGAAGCCGCTAAACCCGAAGCCGCGAAGAAACCCGTCAAGGAAGCCAAGGCGCCCACGCAGCCTGAGGTAGCGACGGACGGCAAATCCGCCAGTGGCAAATCTGCGAGTGACAAGACCGCGCGCAATGCCAAGGGCAAGCTCGCCGTGGCCAAATCTCCTGCGACCAAACCTGCCGCGACCAAACCTGCCGCGACCAAGCCCGAGACCACCGGCAGCCTTTCGGCCGCCGAGAAGTCGCCGGCGCTGCGCGACGCCTACACAGCGCTGCCGCTCAATGAGCGGCTCGCGATCCAGCTCAATCTCATCTGGGCCGGCGACTATGGCGGCTTCGCCGACGGCGAGTTCAGCGACAGGCTGGTCGATGCCGCGAAGGATTACCAGAAGCGCAACAAGCTGAAGGTCACCGGGCTGCTGGCGCCCGAGGAGCGCGCCGCGCTCGCCGCCAGCGTCACGCCGCGGCAGAACGCGGCCGGCTGGCAGATGGTCGAGGATCCGGTGACCGGCGCGCGCCTCGGCATCCCGGCGAAGTTCGCCACCAAGGTGACGCCCGGCCCCTCCGGCACCCGCTGGAGCTCGGAGCAGGATCAGCTCCAGATCGAGACGTTCAAGGTCGACACCGGCGCGACGCTGCAGGCCGTGTTCGATCAGCAGAAAAAGATGCCGCGGCGGCGCGTGTCCGGCAGCAGCCTGTTGAGCGATTCCTTCGTCATCAGCGGCATGCAAGGGCTGAAGAAGATGCGCGTCGTGGGATTTGCGCGCGACGGCGAGGTGCGCGGACTCACGATCCTCTACGACCAGGCGATGGAAGGCTCGATCGATCCGCTGGTGCTGCCGATCTCGGGCACGTATCTGCCGTTCGTGCAGGGCCTCTCGCTCGCCAGCGTCGCGGAATCGTCGCGCCGCAAGGTCGAATACGGCACCGGCGTTTTCGTGTCGGCATCGGGCGACGTGCTCACCGATCGCCGCATCGTCGACGGCTGCCAGATCATCACGCTGCCGGGCCTCGGCCATGCCGAGCGCGTCGCCGAGGACAAGCCCGCGGGCCTCGCGCTGCTGCACATCAACGGCGTTACGGGCGTCGGCGTTGCGCCTCTCGCGGCCGGCGATAACGACGCCGGCAGCGTGACGCTGGTCGGCGTCGCCGATCCGGCCGCTCAAGCCGGCGATGGTGCGGTGTCGGTTGCAAACGCGAGCATCGACAGCAACGCGCATTCGGTCGATCCGACGCCGGCGCTTGGCTTCTCCGGCGCAGCCGCGTTCAGCGCATCGGGCAAGCTTGCCGGGATGGTGCGGCTTTATCCCGTGGTGACCAGCGGTGCTGCGCCTTCGGTTGCCCAGGCCGGCGTCGTGCCGGCCGATACGATCCGCCGCTTCCTGAAAGGCAATAACGTCGCGTCGAGCGACGCGGCGCTCGCCGACTCCAAGTCGGCCATCACGCGCGTGATCTGTATCCGAAAATAGTGCCGCTACTTGTTCTTGAACTTCGCCGGGCGCTTCTCGATGAAGGCCGCCATGCCTTCCTTCTGGTCTTCCGTCGCAAACAACGCGTGGAACACGCGGCGCTCGAAGCGCACGCCTTCGGCCATGGTCATCTCGAAGGCGCGGTTGACGCTGTCTTTTGCGGCATAAACCGACGGCAGGCCCATGCCGGCAATCGTCTCGGCGACCTTCATGGCCTCGTCCATCAGGTTCGCCGCCGGCACCACGCGCGACACGAGACCCGAGCTCTCGGCTTCCGCCGCGTCCATCATCCGGCCGGTGAGGATCATGTCCATCGCCTTGGCCTTGCCGACCGCGCGCGTCAGCCGCTGCGTGCCGCCGTAGCCCGGAATGACGCCGAGCTTGATCTCGGGCTGGCCGAACTTCGCCGTATCGGCCGCGATGATGATGTCGGCCTGCATCGCGAACTCGCAGCCGCCGCCGAGCGCAAAGCCCGCGACCGCCGCAACCACCGGCTTGCGGCAGCGCGCGATGCGATCCTTGTCGCCGCCGAAATCCTCCATGTTCACGTCCTGGTAGGTCTTGTTCGCCATCTCCTTGATGTCGGCGCCGGCGGCGAACGCCTTGTCCGATCCGGTGATGAGCAGACATCCAATATTGGTGTCGGCCTCCAGCACATCGATCGCCGCGATCATCTCCTGCACCAGCGCGAGGTTGAGCGCGTTGAGCGCCGCCGGCCGGTTGAAGCGAATGACGCCGACCCGGCCTTTGGTCTCGACGATGATGTTCTGATAGCTCATGCGGCGCTCCTTCTTGACTTGGTCGGCGACTGGCTCGCGCTACTTCTGGCAGACCGGGCAGAAAAACGTCGAGCGGCCGTTCTGCGTGATGCGTTTGATGGTGCCCGGGCAACCGCGCGTCGGGCACGGCTTGCCCTCGCGGTCATACACCCGGAAGCGATGCTGGAACATGCCGAGCTCGCCGGTGGTCTGGCGATGGTCGCGCAGCGACGAGCCGCCGGCTTCGATCGCGTCCTGCAGCACCGTCTTGATCGAATCCGCAAGTTTCACGGCGCGGTCGTTCGGCGCGCCCTTGCGATCGGCGATGGTCGAGGCCTTGCGCTTCGGCGAGAGCAGCGAGCGATTGAGCGCCTCGCAGACATAGATGTTGCCCAGCCCCGCGACGTTGCGCTGGTCAAGGAGCGCGGCCTTGAGGCTGGTATTCTTGCCCTGGAAGGCTTCCGCCAGCATCGCGGCGTCGAACGCATTTCCCAAAGGCTCAGGCCCGAGCGCCTTCAACAGGGGCTCGTCTTCGAGCGCTGTGCGAGGCACGAGCTTCATCGAGCCGAAGCGGCGCGGATCGTTGAAGCGGATGGTCGCGCCCGACGACATCCGGAACACGACATGGTCGTGCGCGGTGTTCTTGCTGCGGTCATGATAGTACGCGCCGGGCGTGTTGCCGCCTTCGTCGCGCTCGACCCGGAACGAGCCCGACATGCCGAGATGCATCACCAGCACCTCGCCCGAGGACACGTCGGCGAGCAGATATTTCGCCCGGCGGCCGAGCCCGGTCACGGTGTGGCCCTTGAGCCGCGCCGCGAAATCCTTGGGCAGCGGCCAGCGGAGGTCGGAGCGATTAGCGATCACGTCGACGAACTTGGCGCCCTCCATCACGGGCGCAAGCCCGCGGCGCACGGTTTCGACTTCGGGGAGTTCGGGCATGATTAAGCTAGATCATAGCGGGGCGTCAGGAGCAGCGGCTTGATAGATAGCCTCATCGCCCGTGTCGCGCTATGGTCCTGTCGACAAAGGACGATTTCCGATGACCGCCTCCCAGACCGATTTTGGCTATCGCCGCGTGCCGCTCGCCGACAAGCAGGGCCTGGTCGACGATGTCTTTCATTCGGTGGCGCGCCGCTACGACCTGATGAACGACCTGATGTCGGGTGGCCTGCACCGCGCCTGGAAGGAGGCGCTGGTCACGGCCATCAATCCGCCGAAGGGCCGGACGCCATTCGCGCTGCTCGACCTCGCCGGCGGCACCGGCGACGTGGCGTTCCGCACGCTCGATCGCGGCGGCAAGGGCGTGCATGTCACGGTTGCTGATATCAACGCCGAGATGCTCGCGGTTGGCCGCGAGCGCGCCGAGAAGGCGGGGCGCGACATTAAGTTCGTCGACGCGAACGCCGAGGCGCTGCCGTTCCCGGACAAGAGCTTCGACGCCGTCACCATCGCGTTCGGCATCCGCAACGTGCCGCGCATCGACGTGGCGCTCGGCGAGATCCATCGCGTGCTGAAGCTCGGCGGGCATTTCGTCTGCCTGGAGTTCTCCTCGGTCAACGTGCCGGGCCTTGACCGGCTCTACGACCTCTATTCGTTCAACGTCATCCCGGCGATCGGCCGCGCCGTGACCGGCGACGCCGAGGCCTATCGCTATCTCGTCGAGTCGATCCGCAAGTTTCCCAAGCCCGCGCAGTTCGCCGACATGATCCGCGGCGCTGATTTCCGTCGCGTCTCCTTCGAGCGCCTCACCGGCGGCGTGGTGGCGCTGCATTCCGGCTGGCGGTTGTGAGCGCTGTGCCGCCGGATCAGCCCGCGTGATCTCCGCGATCTCTCATCTCGTCCGGCTGGCTCGTGCGGGCATCGTGTTCGCGCGCGAGGGCGTGCTGGCGTTGCCCTATCAGGTGCCGCTGCCGTGGTCGGCACAGATGGCGGTGAGGATCGCGCGCCTGATCGAGCGCCCGACCGGGTCGAGCGCCGAGCATAGGCTTTCAACAGCGCTGAGCCGTCTCGGGCCCGCCTACGTCAAGCTCGGGCAGTTCTTCGCCACGCGCCCCGACGTGGTCGGCATGGCGCTCGCCCGCGATCTGGAATCGCTGCAGGACCGGATGTCGCCGTTCCCGCAGGCCGAAGCCGAGGCGGTGGTCGCCAAGGCGCTCGATAAGCCGCTGACACAGGCCTACGCGTCGTTCGGGCCTGCTGTCGCCGCGGCCTCGATTGCGCAGGTGCATCGTGCCGAGGTGGTGACGCCCGACGGCCTCAAGCCGATGGCCGTCAAGGTGCTGCGTCAGGACGTCGAGCGGCGCTTCCGCGTCGATCTCGAGGCTTTCAGCTTCGTCGCCGAGTGCGGCGAACGCTTCTCGGCCGAAGCGCGGCGGCTGCGCCTGATCGAGACCGTCGAAACCATGCGCCGTTCGGTGGCGATGGAGATGGACCTGCGGCTCGAAGCCGCGGCGCTCTCGGAAATGTCCGAGAACACCAAGAACGATCCGGATTTCCGCGTGCCGACGGTCGACTGGGACCGCACCGCCAAGGACGTGCTGACCTTGGAGTGGATCGAGGGCACGCCGCTCAACGACCGGGCGCGGCTCGAAGCGATGGGCCTGGACCTGCCGAAGCTCGCCGCCGCGGTGATCCAGACCTTCCTGCGCCACGCGCTGCGCGACGGGTTTTTCCACGCCGACATGCATCCCGGCAATCTGTTCGTCGACGCCGAAGGCAAGCTGATCGCGGTCGACTTCGGCATCATGGGCCGGCTCGGGCCGAAGGAGCGGCGCTTCCTCGCCGAGATCCTGTTCGGCTTCATCACCCGCAACTATCGCCGCACCGCCGAGGTGCATTTCGAGGCCGGCTACGTGCCGGCCAAGCATTCGGTCGACGATTTCGCCCAGGCGATCCGCGCGATCGGTGAGCCGATCCACAAGCGCACCGCTGAAGACATCTCGATGGCGAAGCTTCTGACCTTGCTGTTCGAGGTCACCGGCCTGTTCGACATGCGCACACGGCCGGAATTGCTGCTGCTGCAGAAGACCATGGTGGTGGTCGAAGGCGTGGCCCGCGGACTCGATCCGCGGCTCGACATGTGGACGGTGGCCGAGCCCGTGGTGCGCGAATGGATCGAGCGGCATCTCGGCCCGACCGGCCGCATCGAAGATGCAGCCAAGGGCACGCTCGGCTTTCTGGGCACCGTGCCGTCGCTGCTCACGCGCAGCGCCGCGCTGGTCGAGCACCTCGACGAGATCACCCGCGACGGCCTGGTGCTCGCGCCCCATATTGTCGAAACAATGGGCAAGGCCCAGACGCGGATCCATCGTTGGACCGCCATGGCGCTCTGGGTCATCGTCGCGCTGCTGATCTGGTTCGCGTTACGGAGCCTGTGACGGTCAGCGTCTCGCGTCTTCCAGCACCATGTCGGCGCCCTTCTCGGCGATCATGATGGTCGCCGCATTGGTGTTGCCCGACACCACCATCGGCATGATCGACGCGTCGATCACGCGCAGTCCCGAAAAGCCGCGCACCCGCAGCCGCTCGTCGACCACGGCCTTGTCGTCCTGGCCCATGCGGCAGGTGCTGACCGGGTGATACACGGTCGATCCGCGGCGGCGGACGTAGTCGAGAATCTCTTCGTCGCTCACGCAACTCGGTCCGGGCTCAGCTTCCTCGACGATATGCCGCGCCATGGCCGGCGCCTGCACGATCCTTCGCAGCGCTTTCATCCCCTCGACCATGGTGTCGCGGTCGCGCTGCGCGGCGAGATAATTCGGATGGATCGCCGGCGCGTCGGCCGGATTGCCGGATTTGATCCGGACCCAGCCGCGGCTTTCCGGACGCAATAGCGTGCACATGCCGGTGACCGCGGAAAACGGATGCAGCGCATCGCCGATGTTCTGCACCGAGTAGAGCGCGAGCGAGCACTGCACGTCGGGCGTCGCCGACGACGGCAAGGCGCGGAGAAAGCAGCCGGCCGAGAGCGCGGGAATCGCGAAATAGCCGCGCCGGAACAGCGCGTAGCGCAGCACAGCGGCTGCGCCGCGATGCCATTGCCGTACGGCGTCGTTGAGCGACAGCGGCTCCTTGCAGCGCAGGATCAGTCGCGCGAAGTAGTGGTCATTGAGGTTGTCGCCGACGCCGGGCATGTCGGCGATCACCGGAATGCCGTGCGATGTAAGCAGCGCGGCCGGACCCAGCCCGGACAGTTGCAGAAGCTGCGGCGCGTTGAACGCGCCGGATGAGACGATCACCTCGACATTGGCGCGCGCGATGCGCTTCTCGCCGCCGGCCGTGTATTCGACGCCCACCGCGCGGTGGCCATCGAACAGGATGCGCGTCGCAAGCGCCTCCGGCACCACCTTGAGATTGCCGCGGCTCCGCGCCGGCGCCAGATACGCCACCGCGGTCGACGAGCGCACGCCGTTCCGCGTCGTGGTCTGGTAGAAGCCCGCGCCTTCCTGTTGTGCGCCGTTGAAATCATCGTTGCGCGGATAGCCGCATTGCTGCGCGGCTTCGACGTAAGCGGCGGCCAGCGGATGGCGGTCGCGCAGATCGGACACGCCGAGCGGTCCGCCTGCACCGTGCAGCGCATCCGCGCCGCGCTCGTTGTCCTCGGCCTTGCGGAAATAGGGCAGCACGTCGTCCGCGCCCCAGCCGGTGTTGCCGAGCTGCCGCCAATGGTCGAAGTCCTCGGCCTGGCCGCGGATGTAAATCAGCCCGTTGATCGAGCTCGAGCCGCCCAGCACCTTGCCGCGCGGCGCGATGACGTTGCGGCCATGACACTCCGGTTGCGGCTCGGTCGCGTAGCACCAGTTGAAGCGGCGATCGGTGAACAGCTTGCCGTAGCCGAGCGGGATGCGGAGCCACGGATGGCTGCTGTCGGGCCCGGCTTCGAGCAGCAGCACGCGATGGCGGCCCGACTCGGTGAGCCGGTTCGCCAGCACGCAGCCGGCGCTGCCTGCGCCGACGATGATGAAGTCGCAGGCCTCCGAACTGTCGCTCATGGCTCCCCGCGGCCTTGCCTGAACCGCCCCAGGGCACCACCATTTCGCGCAGCAGGCAAGCCGAATGATTGCATTGATATCAATGCAATCATTTTGTATCCTTGGGCTGGATTTGAGGGTTTCGCATGGCCAGCCTCACGGTCCGGCAACTCGACGAGAAGCTCAAGAAGCTCCTGCGCCTGCGCGCTGCCAAAAACGGCCGTTCGGTCGAGGACGAAGTGCGCACGATCTTGCGCAGCGCCGCGGAGGACACCGGCCTCGCGGCGCTCGACCTGATCGATCCGCCGAACCCGCGAGCCGGCAAGTCGAAATCGAGTGAGCAGGCCGATCCGTCCGTCACCAGGCGCGTGCTGCTGATCATCGGCGGCGGCATTGCGGCCTATAAATCCCTCGATCTGATCCGGCGGCTGCGCGAGCGCGGGCTCGCGGTGCGCGTCGTCATGACCGACGCGGCACAGGAGTTCATCACGCCGCTGTCGGCCGGTGCGATCAGCGGCGAGCATCCCTTCACCGATTTGTTCGAAAGCAAATCCGAGCTCGATGTCGGCCATATCCGGCTGGCCCGCGACACCAATCTCATCATCGTGGCGCCGGCGACCGCCGACCTGATGGCCAAGATGGCGAACGGCCACGCCGACGATTTGGCGTCTGCGGTGCTCCTCGCGACCGACAAGCCGGTGCTGCTCGCGCCGGCAATGAATCCCAGGATGTGGTCGAACAAGGCCACGGCGCGAAACCTCGCACAGCTCAGGGCCGACGGCGTCGCGTTTGTCGGGCCCAATGCCGGCGAGATGGCCGAGAGCGGCGAGGCCGGCACCGGCCGCATGGCCGAGCCGCTGGAGATCGTTGCGGCCGCGCAGGCGCTGCTGGCGCCGCGGGCCAAAGCGCTGAACGGACTGAAGATGATCGTGACGTCCGGCCCGACGCATGAGCCGATCGATCCGGTGCGCTACATCGCCAACCGCTCGTCGGGCAAGCAGGGTCACGCCATTGCCGAGGCTGCGGCGCGCGCCGGCGCCGATGTCACACTGGTGTCGGGGCCGGTGAATATTCCCGATCCGCCCGGGGTGAGCATCGTGAAGGTCGAGAGCGCGCGCGACATGCTGGCCGCCGTCGAGAAAGCGCTGCCGGCCGATATCGCGGTGTTTGCTGCGGCGGTCGCCGACTGGCGCACCGCGCACAACAGCCGCGAGAAGATCAAGAAGACCGGCAAGGGCACGCCCGAGCTGGAACTGATCGAGAATCCCGACATCCTCTCGACCGTGGCGCATCGCAAGACCAGGCGGCCGAAGCTCGTGATAGGCTTTGCCGCCGAAACCCAGCACGTCATCGAGCACGCCAAGGCGAAGCTCGCGCGCAAGGGCTGCGACTGGATCCTCGCCAACGACGTGTCGCCGGAAACCGGCATCATGGGCGGCGACAGCAACACCATCCATCTGGTCACCAAGACCGGCGTCGAGGACTGGCCGCCGCAATCCAAGACCGAAGTCGCGTCCGCGCTGATCGAGCGCATTGCGGCGGCGATGGGCGCCAAATCTTGAGCAAGCAAGCCATGACCCGATCGAAGATCAAGCTGAAGATGGTGCGGTTGCCCCATGGCGCCGACCTGCCGCTGCCCGCCTACCAGAGCGCGGAGGCCGCCGGCCTCGACCTGATGGCCGCGGTCCCGGAAGGTGCCCCGGTGACACTGGCGCCCGGCCGGCGCGCGCTCATCCCGACCGGGCTATCCATCGCGCTCCCCAAGGGAACCGAAGGCCAGGTGCGGCCGCGCTCCGGCCTTGCTGCACGGCATGGCGTGACCGTGCTTAATGCACCCGGAACAATTGATTCGGACTACCGTGGGGAACTCCAGGTGGTGCTGGTCAATTTTGGTGAGGAGCCGTTCGAGGTGTCACGCGGCCTGCGGATCGCCCAGCTTATCGTTGCGCCGGTCCTGCAGGCCCAGGTTGTGGAACAAAAAAAGCTGGACATAACGGACCGCGGTGCAAAAGGATTTGGCTCCACAGGCCAACGTCTGATTGACAAAACCCGGAAATTTCGTCCGTAATATCGCGCGCGTTTATATGGCATAACAAACCCTTCGGGACCGGATGGTGCTGCTTTCGCGAAAAAGTCTGTTGGCGGTCGCCGCCGTCATCGACGTGGCCGTGCACGGGCAAGAGCATCCCGTGTCCGCCAAGGCGTTGGCCGCGCGTCACAGTCTGCCGGCGCGACATCTGGAACCGGTGCTCCAGGCCCTGGTGCGGATGGGCATTCTGAAGGGAATCCGCGGCCCGCGCGGCGGCTACGAGCTGGCCCGCGAGCGCAAGAGAATCACTGCCGATGAGATCCTGCGCGCGGCCGGCACCATCGAGGACGACATCGATCCGGTGACCGCGAGTTCCGCGCTGCTCAACGACGTGGTCGTTCCGGCGGTCAGCCAGGCCGAGAAGGCGTTCTCGCTGGCGCTCAGCCGCATCAATCTCGAGGACCTGGTGCGCCAGGCCGAGCCACTGCGCGACGTTTCGTAAGTGGTATTGCGTATGCGGCTGCAACACCTGCGCCGCGATCCCTCACGTTCACGGTCTGGACTCTTTCCGCGCGATTCCGGTTGCGCGTAAAGTCGCAATGATTCGAGGGCCGCGATGATTCGCGGGCGGTGGGCGCGCAGGTCGCCTGCTCCAGGGGCATATCGGGCATGCCGGAAACAATCCGGAGGACGGGCGGGAGGTCTTGCTCTCATCCGGGGCGACGCGGATTCCGGTCCGCCGCCATCGCACTCGTGACCGCCGCCGGCATCGTGCCGGCGCATGCGGAGGGCGGCGGCCTGCCGGACTTCGGCCACTATATCCATGCGCTCGCCGCGCTGAACCGCAGCGAAATCATCGCCATGGTGCTGACGCTCGGCGTGCTGCTGTTCGGCGTCGTCACCGCCGTCATGCTGGTGCGCACGCGCATCCGGGCAGGCATCAGCGACAGCGCGCTGCGCGACCGGATCGCTGCGGTGCGCGCCGACCATGACCGCCTGCGCACGCTCCTGATGTCGGACCCGCAGGTGCTGGTGTCCTGGGCCGCCGCCGACAACGAGCCGGACATCATGGGCGACATCTCGCTGGTGACCACCGGATCGGTGCCGCAGCGCGTGCTGGCGTTCGGCTCATGGCTCGAAGCCGAGAAGGCGCAGGCCATGGAGCGCGCCACGGACGCGCTGCGCGCCCACGGCGAGGGCTTCGCCATGCAGCTGCTGACGCTCAGCGGCCGCGCTATCGAGGCCGACGGCCGCGCCATCGGCGGCCGCGCGGTGCTGCGGCTGCGCGATGTCAGCGGCTTCAAGCGCGAATTGACCGAGCTGCAGGCGCGGCACGAGAAGCTTCTGAGCGACATGGAATCGCTGCGCTCGCTGATCGACGCCCTGCCGTCGCCGGTCTGGACGCGCGACAACGCGGGCGCGCTGACCTTCGTCAACACCGCCTATGTCCGCGCGGTCGAAGCCCGCGATGTGGGCGATGTGCTGAAGCGGGCGCTGGAGCTGTTGAACCGGCCGGCCCGCGAGGAGGCCAGCCGGGCCCGCGCGTCGGGAAACATCTATGCCGGGCGGCAGCCCGCCATCGTGGCGGGCAGCCGGCGCAACTTCGACATCATCGACGTGCCGACCCGCCGCGGCAGCGCCGGCATCGGCATCGACGTCACCGAGGCCGAGCAGATGCGCACCGAGCTGAAGCGGCTCGGCGACGCCCACCGCCGCACGCTCGACCAGCTCTCGACCGGCGTCGCGATCTTCAACGCCGAGCAGCACCTGGTGTTCTACAACGCCGCCTATCGCGGGCTGTGGAATCTCGATCCGGCGTTCCTCGACCAGTATCCGACCGACTCGAGCCTGCTCGATCAGCTTCGCGCCACGCGCAAGCTGCCCGAGGAGAAAGACTATCGCGAATGGAAGGCCGCGCTGCACGAGGCCTATCGGGCCACCGAAACCCACGAGCACCTCTGGCACCTGCCCAATCGCAGCACGCTCCGCGTCGTCACCACGCCCAATCCGGAAGGCGGCGTGACCTATCTGTTCGACGATGTCACCGAGAGCCTGCAGATGGCCCGGGACTTCGACGCGCTGATCCGCGTGCAGCGCGAGACGCTGGACAATCTTGCCGAAGCCGTCGCGGTGTTCGGCAGCGACGGCCGGCTGCGGCTGCACAACCCGGCCTTCGCGGCGATGTGGCAGCTCGCGCCCGAGGCGCTCGCCGAGCAGCCGCACATCGAGACGGTCATCGAGCGCTGCCGACCGCTCTACGGCGACGAGGACCTGTGGCAGCGGTTGCGTGCCGCAGTGACGGCGATCGAAGGCCGCGACAGCGTCAAGGCGCGGCTCGAGCTCAACAACCACGACGTTGCTGACCTGGTCACCGTGCCGCTGCCCGACGGCGCGACGCTCGTGGCCTTCCTCGACGTCACCGACACCATCAAGGTCGAGCGGGTCTTGCGTGAGCGCAACGAGGCGCTGATCACGGCGGATGCGCTCAAGGTCGACTTCGTCCACCACGTGTCCTACGAGCTGCGCTCGCCGCTCACCAACATCATCGGCTTCGCCCAGCTGATGGCCGAGCCGAGCCTCGGCGCGCTCAGCGCCAAGCAGCGCGAATATCTCAACTACATCGGCACCTCGACCAACGCGCTGCTCGCCATCATCAACGACATCCTCGATCTCGCCAGCATCGATGCCGGCGCCATGAAGCTCAATCTCGGGCCGGTCGACATCAGCGGCACCATGCACGCCGCGGCCGAGGGCATCCGCGACCGCCTGGTCAAGAACGGCGTCACCCTCGACATCGTGGCCACGCCCGACATCGGCAGCTTCACGGCGGACGACCGCCGCATCCGGCAAATCCTGTTCAACCTGCTGGCCAACGCGGTCAAGTTTTCGCCGTCCGGCGCGAAGATCACGCTGTCGGCCGAGCGCCATCCGGACGCCATCGACTTCGCGGTGGCCGACACCGGCTCGGGCATCCCGCCCGAGGTGCAGGGCCGGGTGTTCGACTGGTTCCAGACCCATTCGCGGGGCTCGGGGCATCGCGGCGCGGGCCTCGGCCTGTCGATCGTGCGCTCCTTCGTGGAGCTGCACGGCGGCACCGTGACGTTGCAATCCGCCGTCGGCGAGGGCACCACGGTGATCTGCCGCTTCCCGCTGGAGCAGCATGTCGAGCGCACCGCGGCCTAGCTGATATCGGCTTAGTTGGTATCGTCCTGCCGCGCGAAAGCAGGTACAGCCGCGCAGATCAGGGTAAAACAAGCGCATGGCAATGCTTCCCATCACCTCCGGCGGATCGAGCTACAGCGTCACGCTGCAGAGCGAGGAGGACATCCCGCGGCTGGTGATGGACATCGCGGCGGCGCTCGATCCCGGCGATCTCGTCACGCTGTCCGGCGATCTCGGCGCCGGCAAGACCACCTTCGCGCGGGCGCTCATTCGCTTCCTGGCTGACAATCCGGACATCCCGGTGCCGAGCCCGACCTTCACGCTGATGCAGAGCTACGAGCTGCCGCCGTATCCGGTGGTGCATGCCGATCTCTACCGGCTGGAAGGGCCGGGCGAGCTCGCCGAGCTCGGCTTCGACGACCTGCCGAAGAACGCCGTGGTGCTGCTGGAATGGCCCGACCGCGCCGCAGGCTTCCTGCCGCCCGACCGGCTCGACATCGCGTTCACGCTGTCGCCGCTGTCCGGCCCCGAGCATCGCAACGTGCGGGTGACCGGCTACGGCCGCTTCGCGGCGCGCGCCGAGCGCATTCCGGCGATCCGCCGCTTTCTCGATGCCTCGCATTTCGCGCAAGCGCAGCGCCGCCGCATCCAGGGCGATGCCTCGACGCGGAGCTATGAGCGGCTCACGCTCGGCGAGCACAGCGCCATCCTGATGAATGCGCCGCGCAAGCCGGACGGTCCGCCGGTGCGCGACGGCAAGCCCTACAGCCAGATCGCGCATCTGGCCGAGGATGTCGTGCCCTTCGTTGCGGTGGCCAACGGGCTGCGCCAGCTCGGCTTCTCGGCGCCGCAGATCTACGAGGCCGAGCTCGCCGACGGCCTGCTGCTGATCGAGGACTTAGGCCCGGATCCGGTGGTGTCGGGCGATCCGCCGTCGCCGATCCCGGAGCGCTACGCCGCCGCGGTCGACGTGCTGATCACGCTGCACGACCAGAAGGTACCGGCCGGCGTGCGCATCGCGCCCAACGTCGCCCACCGCCTGCCGGCCTATGACGAGGATGCCATGCTGATCGAGGTCGAGCTGTTGCTCGACTGGTATCTGCCGCATCACCGCATGCCGGTGACCGAGGACATGCGGGCCCACTACGTCAGCCTCTGGCACGAAGCATTGCAGGTCGCGCTCGACTCCCAGCCGACCTGGGTGATGCGCGATTTCCACTCGCCCAACCTGATCTGGCTGCCGGAGCGCAAGGGCATCGCCCGCGTCGGTCTGCTGGATTTCCAGGACGCGCTGCTCGGCCCTGCGGCCTACGACCTCGCCTCGCTG
Source organism: uncultured Rhodoplanes sp. (assembly GCA_936924235.1). Classification (GTDB taxonomy): domain Bacteria; phylum Pseudomonadota; class Alphaproteobacteria; order Rhizobiales; family Xanthobacteraceae; genus Z2-YC6860. The sequence goes on from CAKZHN010000534.1 coordinate 15,089, forward strand.
CTGCAGGATGCGCGCGTCGATGTGCCCGAGCTGATGGAGGTCGAGCTGCTCGGCAACTACGTCAAGCAGCGCTCGGCGGTCGATGCCGATTTCGATCCGGCCGGCTTCATCCGCATCTACGCCACCATGGCGGCGCAGCGCGCCTCCAAGATCCTGGGCATCTTCGCGCGGCTCAACAAGCGCGACGGCAAGCCGCAATATCTCCGACACATCCCCCGCGTATGGGGCTATCTGCAGCGGTCGCTGGCGCATCCGTCGCTGGAGGCCCTGAAGGATTGGTACACCGAGCACGTTCCGGTTCCCGAGGCGCAGCCTCAACCCGAGGAACCGGCGACGGAGAGCGCCGCGGCTGTGCCTGAAGCAGGGAATGCCTGAGCCGATGACTGCGACACGTCCGATCACCATGCCCCGCACCGCCATGGTGCTCGCCGCCGGCCTTGGCGAACGGATGCGGCCGATCACCGACAAGCTGCCCAAGCCGCTGGTTCCGGTGGCCGGCAAGCCGCTGCTCGATCATGTGCTGGACCGGCTCGACGCGCAGGGCGTCGAGCGCGCGATCGTCAACGTGCACTACCTCGCCGACCTGATCGAGAATCACCTCGCGTCGCGCAAGGCGCCGCAGATCGTCATCTCCGACGAGCGGGCGAAGCTCCTCAACACCGGCGGCGGCGTGGTCAAGGCGCTGCCGAAGCTCGGCAGCGAGCCGTTCTTCCACATCAACTCCGACACCATCTGGATCGACGGCGTGCGGCCCAATCTCGAACGGCTCGCCGAAGGGTTCGATCCGGACACCATGGACGCGCTGCTGCTGCTCGCGGCCTCCAACGACAGCATCGGCTATGCCGGGCGCGGCGATTTCATGATGGCGACCGACGGCCGGCTGAAGAAGCGCCCCGAGCGCGAGATGGCGCCCTTCGTCTATGCGGGCGCGGCACTGCTGCGGCCGGAGCTGTTCAAGGATGCGCCGGAGGGCGCGTTCTCGCTGACCAGGCTGTTCGACAGCGCCGCCGAAACCGGGCGCCTGCATGGTCTGCGGCTCGAAGGCGTGTGGATGCATGTCGGCACGCCGGACGCGATCGCGCAGGCTGAGGCCGCGATCCTGGCCAGCGCGGCGTAAGCATTAGTCCGTTTTCGCCTGAATTGAAGCACGCTCACTCAACAGGCGCACTGTCACCCGCGGGCTTGACCCGCGGGTCCATGACCCAGGCTCAACAATGGAAGTCTTACGTAAGGCTGCCTTCGTCGCAGCCGCTCATGGATCGCCGGGTCAAGCCCGGCGATGACACCGCCGTTGTGGCCAGTGACGTAAGGTACCGGGAAAGGCGATAGCTCGAAAACGCGCTGGCCTTATCAACAGCAGCGCATATCTGAAGCCGCTCAGGCACTTCCCAATCGCCCGGATCGGCGGGCGGTGACACAATGCGTCCGCCATGGCCTCTCGACCGCGCGTCTTCACCATTCCAGCTTCGGCGCCGTTTCTGACGGTGCTGATCGACGCGTTGATGAACGACAAACTGGGCCTGGGATTTCGGCCCGGTGGCGATCCGCTCGCCCTGGCCGATGTCACGATCTATCTGCCGACCCGCCGCGCCGTGCGGCTTCTGCGCGAGACCTTCCTCGACATCGTGAAAGGCGACGCCGCGATCCTGCCGCGGCTGGTTTCGCTGAACGATGTCGACGCCGACGAGATCATGTTCGCGGAGGCTGCGGGCGACGCCGAGCCCGGCGCGCTGGACCTTGCCGATGCGCTGCAGGGCCTGGAGCGCCAGACGCTGCTGGCGCAACTGATCCTCAAATGGGCCGCGCGGATCACGCCCGAGGACAAGGCCCAGGCGCCGCTGGTCGCCGGCAATCCAAGAGCCGCCATGGCGCTGGCGCAGGATCTCGCCCGGCTGATGGACGACATGACCATGCGTCAGGTCGCGTGGTCGAAGCTCGACGGGTTGGTGCCGGAGGACCTCGACCGCTACTGGCAGCTCACGCTCGACTTCCTGAAGCTCATTCACGGCCCCTGGCAGGGCATCCTCGCCGAGCGCAATCTGATCGAGCCCGCGGCGCGCCGCGACCTCCTGATCACGGCCGAGGCGGCCCGCCTTGCGGCGTATCGCGGCCCGGTGATCGCGGCGGGCTCGACCGGCTCGATTCCGTCGACCGCGAAGCTGCTCGCGACGATTGCGCATCTGCCGCAAGGCGCCGTGATCCTGCCCGGCCTCGACACCAATCTCGATGCCGAGACCTGGGAGAAGATCGACCGCGGCGACGGCCATCCGGTGTATGGCCATCCGCAGTTCGGCATGCACGCGCTGCTTCGGCGCATCGGCATCCTGCGCGATGCCGTCGAGACGCTGGGCGCGCCCGCTTCGCACGGCCGCGAGATGCTCGCCTCCGAGGCGCTGCGGCCCGCGGAGGCGAGCGAGCTGTGGCGCGAGCGGCTGACCTCGGACGATTTCACGGCGCATGCCGATGACGCCTTCAAGGACGTCACCGTCATTGAGGCCGGCAACGCCGAAGAGGAAGCGCTGTCGATCGCAATCGCGCTCCGCGAGACGATGGAGACGCCGGGCAAGACCGCGGCGCTGGTGACGCCCGACCGTGCCTTGGCGCGCCGCGTGCTGGCCGCGCTGTCGCGCTGGAACGTGCCGGTCGACGACTCCGGCGGCGACGCGTTGGCCGACACGCCGCCGGGCCTGCTCGCGCGGCTGGTGGCCGAAGCAGCGCTCGAAGGCCTGCCGCCGGTGATGCTTCTGGCGATGCTCAAGCATCAGCAATCCCGGTTCGACCGCCGCGCCGTCGCCACGCTGGAGCGCGCGGTGCTGCGCGGCGTGCGACCGAGACAGGGCAGCGAAGGGCTGGCTCATGCGTTGGCGACCTTCCGCAACGAGCTTGGCAAATTCCGCCGCCGCGAGGCGTCATCGCTGCACCGCTCCGATCCGCGGGTGCTGCTGACCGATGCGGAGCTCGATGCCGCCACGGCTCTGGCCGAACGGCTCAAGGTCGCGCTTCAGCCGTTGGAGAGGCTGTCGGGCAAGCCCGCGCCGTTTGCGGTGTTCGCCAAATTCCATCGCCAGGCGCTGGAGGCGCTGGGCGTCGCCGACGAGCATCTGGATGGGCGTTTCGACGCCATCGAAAAGGCTGGCTCGATCGCGATCGAGCCTTCCGACTATCCCGAGCTGTTTCATTCCGCCATCGCCGAGCCGGTGATCCGCCGGCCGGAGCAGAATGTTCGCGTGCGGATCTTCGGTCCACTGGAGGCGCGCCTGCAGTCGGTCGATCGATTGGTGCTGGGCGGCCTCGTCGAAGGCGTCTGGCCGCCCGAGACACGCGCCGATCCCTGGCTCAGCCGCCCGATGCGCCAGGAGCTCGGCCTCGATCTGCCGGAGCGCCGCATCGGCCTTTCGGCGCACGACTTTGCCCAGGCGCTCGGCGCGCCGGAAATCATCCTCACCCGCGCGGCGCGGCAGGCCGGCGCGCCGACCGTCGCGTCACGCTTCGTGCAGCGGCTTGCCGCGGTGGCCGGCGGCGAACGCTGGGCCACGGCGCTGAAGAACGGTGAGACATATCTGGCGCTGGTGCGCAGCCTCGACGAGCCGCAGGGCAAGGCGCAGCCGGTGGCGCGGCCCGAGCCGAAGCCGCCGTTCGAGGCGCGGCCGAAGCGGCTGAGCGTCACCGAGATCGAGGACTGGTTGCGCGATCCCTACACGATCTATGCGCGGCATGTGCTGAAGCTGCAGCCGCTCGACGAGGTCGACACGCCGCCCGGCGCCGCCGACCGCGGCACGCTGATCCACGGCTCGATCGGCGATTTCGCCAAGGCCTACGCCGAGAAGCTGCCGGACGATCCGGTGCGCGCGTTGATCGGCATCGGCGAGCGGCACTTCGCGCCGCTGTCGGATTATCCCGAGGCGAAGGCATTCTGGTGGCCGCGCTTCCGGCGCATCGCCGATTGGTTCGCGCGCTACGAGACCGAGCGGCGCGGCAAGCTCGCGTCGCTGCAGGCCGAGATCGGCGGCAGCATTGCGATCCCGTTCGGCAACGAGGAGTTCACGCTCGCGGTGCGGGCCGACCGCATCGAATGCCTGGCCGACGGCCGCTACGCCATCCTCGACTACAAGACCGGCGCACCGCCGACCGCGAAGCAGGTCCGCGCCGGCCTCGCGCCGCAGCTCACGCTCGAGGCCGCGATCCTGCGCGGCGGCGGCTTCGACGGCGTGCCCAAGGGCGGCTCGGTGGCACAGCTGTTCTATGTGCGGCTCTCCGGTGGCGCCAAACCCGGCGAGGAATTTCCAATCCAGTTCGACGACACCACGCCCGACGAGCACGCCGACCAGGCGCTGGTGAAACTCGCCGAGCTTCTGCGGAAGTTCGCCGATCCGGCGACGCCCTACTACTCGCTGCTGCATCCGATGTGGGCGACGCGCTACGGCGACTACGACCATCTCGCCCGCGTGCCGGAGTGGTCGGTGTTCGGCGACGAGAACGAAGAATGGATCGGCGGCCAGGGAGGGAGCGGCCAGTGAGCAAGCCCCGCACCATTCCGCCGGCCGTCACGGACGTGCAGATCAAAGCCTCCGATCCGGCGCGCTCGGCCTTCGTCGCCGCCAATGCAGGCTCCGGCAAGACCCACGTGCTGGCGCAGCGCGTGATCCGGCTGCTGCTGTCCGGCGTCGATCCAGCGCGCATCCTGTGCATCACTTTCACCAAGGCGGCGGCGGCCAACATGGCGAACCGCGTGTTCGACACGCTGCGCACCTGGACGCTGCTGGATGACACCGCGCTCGACGCGGCGATGCGCGCCTCCGGCGCCACCGTGATCGACGGCAGGCTCCGGCGGCGCGCCCGGCAGCTCTTCGCGCTGGCGCTGGAGACGCCCGGTGGCTTGAAGGTGCAGACCATCCACGCCTTCTGCACGCAGATCCTTCACCTGTTTCCGTTCGAGGCGAATGTCGCGGCGCGCTTCGAAGTGCTCGACGAAGCGACCGAAAGCCAGACGCTCGACAGCCTGAGCCTCGGCGTGATGCTGCAGGCCGCACAGGAGCCCGACACGCCGCTCGGCCGCGCGCTCGCGACCGCGGTGCTGTTCGCCGCCGACGTCACGTTCCGCGACCTGGTGCGCGAGGCGATCCGCCGGCGCGACATCCTGGTGCCGTGGGTCGCGGCTGCCGGCGGCTTGCCGCAAGCCATCGCGCAGCTCACCGAGGCACTCGGTGTGGGTCCGGACGAGACCCTGCAACAGGCTGAAGCTGCGTTCTTCACCGACAGCCATATCGCCGGCTCCGAATGGGCGGCGGTCGCCGCAGCCCTCGCGCAGGGCTCGCCGAGCGACAAGGACCA
>CAKZHN010000535.1 GCA_936924235.1 uncultured Rhodoplanes sp.
GGCACCAGAACAGCGGCGAGAAACGACGAGACAGCAGCAATGGGGTGGACATCGGAAGGTCCTCAATTCGCGGGGTCGGTCGTGTCCCAGGGCCGGTCAATCGGGCCGTGAATCAGTCCGGGGGGTAGTTTAGGCGGTCCGGCCAACCGCGCCACTGACTACAGTGGCGCGGTTAAGCCTGTCTTGCGGGGGTATCGGACTATTCCTTGCCCCGCTCGATGCCCATCAGCAGGCGCTCGGCCTTGGCGTCCTCGATGCGGTTGACGAGCTTGCCGCTCTCATGGACGTCGCGGATGGTCTTGGTCATGGTGATGCAGGACTGGATCAGCATCACAATGCCCATGGCGAGATAGCCTTTGACCCAGAAGTCCATGGGCATGAAGGCGACGCCGGCGGCCACCATCAGGACCGATCCGATGAAGCTCGCATAGGTGAAGGTGACCCAGGTGGAGGTGTGTTGGGCGGCTTGGGGGTTCATGACTTAAGACTCCAATTAACAGGGTTGGGGGGTGGGATTGGCTTCAGGAGACGCTGCGGCGGGCCTGCGCTGGCGCAGGCGATCAAGCACGGAGGCGGCGGTCGGCCGGGTGCGGCGGCCGAAGCCTTCGGCTTCGAGCCGGTCGGCGATCGAGGTTCCGGCGGTGCCGGCATCGAGCGTTTCCATGGCGGCGTCGGCTGCGGCCTCCTCGGCCTGCCGCTCGCGCAGGCGCCGCAAGGTCGCCTCGGCTTCGGCGAGGCCCGTGGCGCCGTGGTCGGCCGGCTGGAGGCCGCCGTGCCGCAAGCGCCGCACAGATTCCGCCGCGGTGGCGATCCGGCGGCCGCGCTCGAGCTCGCGGAGCCGGTGCGAAGCGCCGGTGACGTCGTGACGCAGCCGGGCGATCTCCTTGGCGAACACCGCCCGGGCTTCCCGCATGGCGTCGCGGTCGGCTTCCATCATGGCGATGGCTTCGGCGGCTTCGGTGGCGAGGTCCTCGCGGCCACCGGCAAGGGCCGCGGTCGCGCGGTCTTCCAGATCGGCGATCCGGGACAAGGTCGACTCAAGACGCTTGCCCTCGGCCTCGTCCTGGGCGATTGCGACTGCGAGCGCCCGCTTGGCCCGTTCGATGCCGGCTGCGGCATCCCGGATATGCTGGTCGAGCACGAGCAGCGCGCTCCGGTCGACCGCCTCCTGTTCGGCGGCGTAAACAGTGCCGCGTACCAGTGTCCAAAACGACTTGATCATGGCTGAAGAACTCCGTTATGAACGACGTTCATACATTACTTGGGGCATGAACTAGGTTCAAGGATTATTTTGAACGTCGTTCATGATATCGTTAACAGCCTGGAAATGCTCATGAATACAGCGACCCGCCGCGAGAATCTGAGAGACGCCCTGACCGATGCGGCGGCCCGCACCATCGCCGACCAGGGATTGTCGGGGCTCAAGGCCCGGGCGCTGGCCGACGAGGTCGGCTGCGCGGTCGGCGCGATCTACAACGTGGTCGCCGATCTCGACGAGCTCGTGCTGCTGGTGAACGCCCGCACGCTGGCCGATCTGGAAAAGGCGCTCTCCGCCGCGGCTTCGCCGGGCCGCGGGCCCGACTGGGCGATCGAGCAACTCGTCAAGCTCGCGCTGGCCTATCTCGAATTTGCCGCCTCGCATCGCCGCCAATGGCAGGCGCTGTTCGAGCATCGCCTGGCGTCGGGCCAGGTGCCACCCGAATGGTATCAGCGCGACCTCGAGCGCCTGTTCGGATATGTCGAGCAGCCGCTCACGGAGCTTCAGCCCGACATCACACGGGCGCGGCGCGCGCTGCTCGCGCGCTCGCTGTTCTCCGCCGCGCATGGACTCGTGACACTCGGCCTTGAAGAAAAGCTGCAGTTCATCCCGCTGCCGGCGCTGCGCGAACAGGTGACCACCATCGTCACCGCGCTGGGCTTCGGGCTCGCCGGCGGCGATTGAAGCACTGGCCCACGATGCGGGACGCCGTGCACGTCATTGCGATCCAGGCTGACTCTTGCATTTGCAACTGACGTGATAACGTCGGTCAAAATCAATAATGCGGGGAGGACTTCCATGGATCAGGCGCCGGCCGGCACCGTCGACAACGTCGTGGCGCGCATCGAGCGCATCCCAACCTCGTCATGGCATCTCCGCGCGCGCATCATCGTCGGCGTTGCGACGTTCTTCGACGCCTTCGACGCGCTCGCCATCGCCACTGCGCTCCCGGTGCTGGTGCCGATGTGGAAGCTTTCGCAGCCGCAGATCGGCATGATGATCTCGGCGGGCTTCGTCGGCCAGTTGATCGGCGCGCTGTTGTTCGGCTGGGTCGCCGAACGCTTCGGCCGCATGCCGGCAATGATCGGGTCGATCGCGACCTTCGCGGTGATGAGCCTCGTCTGCGCCTTCGCCTGGGACTACAACTCGCTCGTGGCGTTCCGGGCGCTGCAAGGCATCGGCCTTGGCGGCGAGGTGCCGGTCGCCGCGGTCTATATCAGCGAGCTGACCAAGGCGCAGAATCGCGGCCGCTTCGTGCTGCTCTACGAGCTGGTGTTTCCAATCGGCCTGACCGGCGCGAGCCTGATCGGGCTTTGGGTGGTGCCGCATCTCGGCTGGCAGTGGATGTTCTATCTCGGCGCGATCCCGGCCGTGGTCGCGCTGGTGCTGCGGGTCATGCTGCCGGAATCGCCGCGCTGGCTCGCGATGCGCGGCCGCACGACGGAAGCCGAGCAGGCGGTCGCGCTGATCGAGCGCGAGACCGAAAAGGCGCTGGGCCAGCCGCTGCCACCGCCGTTGCCCGTGACGACGACGCAGGGCCTCAAGGCATCGCTGTCCGATCTGTTCGGCGAACTCTACCTGCGGCGCACGCTGGTGGTCTGGGTGATCTGGTTCGCGTCCTACTTCGTCAACTACGGGCTGGCGATCTGGCTGCCGACCATCTACCGCACCGTCTTCAAGCTGCCGCTCGACGTGTCGCTGCGCTACGGCCTGATCATGCAGGTGGCCGGCCTCGTCGGCACGCTGATCTGCGCCCTGACCATCGACACCATCGGCCGCCGCCCATGGTTCGCCTTCTCGTTCGCCTGCGCGGCCGCGAGCCTCGGCGTCCTTTGGATGATTGGCAGTCCGACCGCCGAACAGGTGCTGATCTATATGAGCATCGCGTACTTCTTCATCAGCACCATCAACATCGGCCTCATTCTCTACACGCCGGAGCTCTATCCGACGCGGGTGCGCGCGCTCGGCGTCGGCACCGCGACGGCGTGGCTGCGCTTTGCCTCGATCATCGGGCCGACCGCGGTCGGTTACATGATCGCCGGCGGGCTGTCGTCGGTGTTCCTGTGGTTCGGCGTCGTCGCCGCGGTGGGCGCAGTGATCACGGCCGGGTTCGCGATCGAGACCAAGGGCCGCGTGCTGGAGGAGGTGTCGCCTTAAGCGGCGCGCCTCAGCCTTCCTGGAAAACCTCTTCGCGCTTGCCGCGGATCGACGGCAGCACGAGCACGACCAACAGCAGGCCCGCGGCGATCAGCAGCCCAAGGCTGATCGGCCGCGTGACGAAGATCGTCGGATCGCCGCCCGAGATCTTCATGGCGCGGCGCAGATTCTCCTCCATCAGCGGGCCGAGCACGAAGCCCAGGATCATCGGCGCCGGCTCGCATTCGAGCCGCATCAGCACGAAGCCGACCACGCCGAAGAACGCCGCGATGATCACCGCCGAATAGCTGTTGTTCACGGTGTAGACGCCGATGGCGCAGAACAGCAGGATCGCGAGATAAAGGAAGCGGTACGGCACCTTGAGAAGCTGCACCCAGATGCCGATCAGCGGCAGGTTGATGATGACCAGCATCAGATTGCCGATCCACATCGAGGCGATCATGCCCCAAAAGAGATTCGGCCGCTCCACCATGATCTGCGGCCCTGGCTGAATGCCGTGGATGGTGAGCGCGCCGATCATCAGCGCCATCACGGCGTTGCCGGGAATGCCGAGCGTCAGCATCGGGATGAACGAGGTCTGCGCGCCGGCATTGTTGGCGGATTCGGGAGCGGCCACCCCTTCGACCGCGCCGCGGCCGAAGCGCTGCGGCTCCTTCGATGATTTCTTCTCGAGCGCGTAAGCCGCAAACGAGCTCAGCGTCGCGCCGCCGCCCGGCAGCACGCCGAGCGCGGAGCCGAGAATCGTGCCGCGCAGCACCGCGCGCCACGAGCGGCGGAAGTCGTCGGCGGTCGGCCACAGCCGCGTGATCTTCTGCGCTACCACCGAGCGTTCCTCCTCGGGCCGCGCCAGGTTGGAGATGATCTCGCCGATGCCGAATACGCCGATGGCCAGCGTCGCCACATCGATGCCGTCGGTCAGCTCTCGGATGCCGAAGGTGAAACGCTCGCCGCCGGTGTTGCCGTCGGTGCCGACGAGCCCGACCAGCAGGCCGACCACGATCATGGCGATGGCCTTCAGCACCGAGCCGTGGGCCAGCACCACCGCGGCGATCAGGCCGAGCAGCATCAGCGAGAAATACTCCGGCGCGCCGAACGACTGGCCGACCCGCGACAGCGGCGGCGCAAAGGCCGCGATCAGGCCGGTCGCGACGGAGCCTGCGAAGAACGAGCCGAGCGCCGCGATGGCGAGCGCAGCGCCGGCGCGGCCCTGCCGCGCCATCTGGTGGCCGTCGAGACAGGTCACCACCGACGAGGTCTCGCCCGGCAGGTTCACCAGGATCGCCGTCGTCGAGCCGCCGTACTGCGCGCCGTAGAAGATGCCGGCCAGCATGATCAAGCCGGACACCGGCTCGAGATGGAAGGTGAGCGGCAGCAGCATCGCGATGGTGGCGATCGGGCCGATGCCGGGAAGCACGCCGATCAGGGTGCCGACCATCGCGCCGAGAAACGCGAAGCCGAGATTGGCCGGCGTCAGCGCGACGCCGAAGCCCAGGATGAGGTTGTCGAGAAATTCCATGGGCTACCAATCCGGCCAGATCGGGATGGCGAGTCCCAAGCCGGCGATGAAGATGCCCCACGACAGAACGATCAGGACGACAGCCGCAATTGCGGTTTCCAGCGGCCGCAGCGCCTTGGTCGCCAGCGCGCCGATGCCGGTGAGCATCACGATCGCGATCACCAACCCGAGCTGTTCGATGCTGAGCGCGAAGGCCGTGATGGCGATGGTGACCGACAGCACCGCGCGCCAGCCGATCGCGGTGGACCGCAGCGGCGGCGCCGGCTGACGCAGCCCCTGCGCCAGCACGATGGCGCCGAGACCGAGTAGCACCCAGCACAGGAGCCGCGGCACGTAGCCGGTGCCCATCCGCAGCGACGTGCCGACCGGATAGTCGTGCGACACCCAGAGGCCAAACACCGCCAGCGCAATGAAGAGCAGCCCCGACAGCACGTCGGCGCGGGCGAGCACGTCCCAGGTCGATGGATTGGTGGGCCGGCGGATGTCACTCACGATGCAACACCTGTCTCAGCCTTTCGGAATCACAGGCAGCAGCAGGTAGGATTCATACTCGCCGCCCGCATAGATCGTGTTGGCGCCGGTGTTGTAGTCGGCGTGATAGTGTAGATAGGACTGGCTGCCAGCACCGTCGCGCGGCTGCACGTCGAGCTGGATGCGGTGGCCCTTCTTGAACACCATCGAGGTCGGCCAGATCTCGACGTCGACCTTGACGATCTCGCCGGGTTTCAGGAACTGCCGCCGCGTGTGCTTGTGATAGGGCCGGTACGGCAGCGACAGTTCGGGATCGAGCTCGCGGTGCGAGGCGCGCAGCCAGCCTTTCGCCACCGGCACCGGCGTGCCCTGCTGGCCGGTCTCCATGATCTCGTTGCCGTCGGCGTCGAAGTTCCGCAGCGTCAGGAACAGGTCCATATCCTCGGACTCGCTCGATACGTAGAACGATGCCGCAAGTGGACCGGTGACCTCAATGTCTTCGGCCAACGGCGGCGTCGACAGCGCGATCCCCATGCCGGGCTTAATGCCGCCGCCCATCACCTGCGACGAGGCTGCGGACGTCGAGCCCATGGTGCCGAGATTGAACGACGGATAGGTGCAGGTGCTGGCCTTGGCGGGCTTCTCTTTCGTGAGCGTGCCGAGCCGCGGCTCCTTGCCGTCGGCGACCTTGGCGATGTCGAAATAGAACTTGGTCCATTGCGTGCGGGCGAGCGGCCATTCGTGCTCGTTGCGCCACTCGATTTGGTCCTTGCCCTTGCGGATCGCGAGCTTGACCGGCGGCTCGTCCATCACGCCGTTGTCGATGCCCTTGAGCCAATAGTCGAAGAAGCGGATCTGATCGCGCTTGCCCTCCTCGGTGTAGAACGGATGCACATGCGAGCCGTTGTGGATGCGAAGCTTCTTGTGCTTCGACTTGGAACGCATGAAGGCTTCGGTGTTGCCCCGCAGATGCAGCGCGAAACCGGTCCAGTTGCCGACCGACATGAACGGCACCGTGATCCTGTCCCACTGCGCCTGCGAGCCGCGCAGCACGCCGCTGTCCAGATTGTGGTGCAGCCAATGCCACATGGTGTTGGTCTGCCAGCCGTCCGGGTTGAGCTGCGCGGCGCGGCCCATCACGTGATGCATCAGATGCGCCGTGACCCAGTTGGTCATGAACACGCTGAGGATGCCGCCGTGGAACAGCGCGTCCCGATAGATGTCGGCGAAGCCCTCCCAGGGGATGATCGCCTTCAGCGACGGCGGCTGCAGGTTGGCGACGAACCACTGGTTGATGGCGTAGTAGGAAATGCCGGACAACCCGACCTTGCCGTTGCACCACGGCTGCGCCGCCGCCCATTCGATGGCGTCGTAGAAATCGATCGCTTCGGCGAGCGACCATGGCTCACATTGGCCGGGTGACTTGCCGCTGCCGCGGCCGTCGACGCGCACTGCCGCGTAACCGCGCGGCACCCACCATTCCGGCGTCACGGTCTCCCAGTTCATGTGGGGCGAGGCTTTCTCCTCCAGCGCCGCGGGCGGCACCCAGAGCTTGTCCTTCTGGTAGGGACCGAGATTGAGGAGCGCCGGAAACTTGCCGCCGTCGTCGGGGCGGAACACGTCGGCCTTGAGCCGTGCACCGTCGCGCATCGGCACGTCGACGTCCTTTTCGATCTTGATCTTGTAGGCGGTCTGGCTGGGCTTCACTTCGACGTTCATTTCCATTCCTCGCACTTCACTTTGCGTCGCCTTCGCCCCAAAGCGCCGCTAATCGGTCAGATCGATCTTGATCTCGCTCGTGATCTTCTGCCACGACGCGATTTCGCCGTTCAGCCAAGTCTGCGCTTGGGCCAGCGTCGCGGTCGGATTGCTGCGGATGTTCTGCCGCTTATAGCTTTCGAGGATCGAAGGTGACTTCAAGGTCTCGACCACAGCCTTCTGCAGTGTCTCGAGCACCGGCGTCGGCGTGCCGGCCGGCGCAAAGAGACCAGCCCACAGCATCGTGCCGACGCCCGGGAAGCCTGCTTCCGCGATGGTTGGCACATCGGGATAGTCCTCGAGCCGTTTCTCGGTCGTGGTCACGATGGCTTTAAGCGTGCCGGCTTTGATCTGCGGCGCCGAGGTCGCGACGTTCATGAAGGCGAGTTGGATATCGCCGAGCGTCATGTCGTTGATGAAGCCCGGCGGCCCCGCCTTGATGTGGATCGCCTGCATCGAGATTCCGGCGCGCTTCGACAGGATCTCCATATCGTAATGCGGGAAGCTACCGGCGCCCGGCGAGGCATATTTCAGCTTGCCGGGCCGCTCCTTAGCGTAGGTGATGACTTCGGCAAGTGTCTGCGGTGGAAAGTTCTTCGTCGTCGCCATCAACAGGGTCGGCAGATCGGCAAGCCGCGCCACCGCGACGACGTCCTTCTGATAGTCGATCTTGAACCGGTCCTTGAACAGCACCGGCGTGATGGCGTTGGTCGAGACGTTGCCGATCATCAGCGTGTAGCCGTCCGGCCTGGACCGCGCCATTTCCTCGATGGCGATGATGCCGAACGCGCCGGGCTTGTTCTCGACCACGCAGGGCTGGCCGATCACCTGGCGAAGCTGATCGCACATGATGCGGGTGATGATGTCGGTTGCGCTGCCCGCACCGTAAGCGAGGACGATCTTGATCGGCTTCGACGGGTACTTGTCCTGCGCCGACGCGGCGTTTGTCACGAGTCCCAGAAGTCCGAGTGCCAGTGCAAGCAATTGCAGACGTTTCATGGCCATGGCCTCCGCCGCGATACGATGACTACTCCGCCAGATCGACCTTCACTTCCGACGTGATCTTTTTCCACGAATCGAGCTCGCCCTTGAGCCAGGTCTTGGCCTCGTCCGGCGACTCGCTGACCTTGATGCTGACCAATTGCTTGTCGAAGGCTTCCTTCAGCGCCGGCTCCTTGGAAGCCTGGACGATCGCTTTGAACAGCGTGTCGATCACCGGCCTGGGCGTCGCGGCCGGCGCCAGCATGCTCTGCCAATGCAGCGTGCCAACGCCCGGAAAGCCCGCCTCCGCCATGGTCGGCACGTCCGGATAGCCCGGCACGCGCTGCTCGGCGACCACCGCGATCGGCCTGAGCTTGCCGGCTTTGATCATCGCGGCTGACGAAGCCGAGTTGATGATCGCGACCTGAGCGTCGCCGACCACCAGGTCGTTGAGCATGCCGGCCGCGCCGGTCTTGTTCGGAATGTGCACCATCTCGACGCCGGCGCGGCGCGAGAAGATTTCCATATCGTAGTGCGGGAACGAGCCGACGCCGGCGCTGCTGTAGCGGATCTTGCCCGGATTCTTCTTGGCCTGCTCGACAAGGTCCTTGACGTTCTTGACGTCGAAATTGGTCGTCGTGGCGATCAGGAACGACGGGTAGATGTCCAGCCGCGCGACCGAGAGCACCTCCTTCTCGAAGTCGATCTTCAGCTTGTTCTTGAACAGGATCGGCGTAATCGCGTTGGTTGAAACGTTGCCGATCATCAGCGTGTAGCCGTCGGGCTTGGAGCGCGCCATTTCCTCGAGCGCGAGGATGCCGAAGGCGCCTGCCTTGTTCTCGACCACGAACTGCTGGCCGAGGATGCTCTTCAGGTGGTCACCGAACAGCCGCGCCGTGATGTCGGTGGCGCCGCCCGGCGCGTAAGGTACGATGATCTTCACGGGCTTCGAAGGGTATTTGTCCTGCGCAAAGGCAGCCCCACTTGCCGTCAGCGCCAGCGCCGCGATTGCCAATATCAGTCGCTTCATGTCTGTCCTCCCATTCAGTTCGGTTGCAGGCCTGCGGCTTTTGCGAGCGCCGCATTGGCGACGATGTCCTGGCGGACGAGCGCGTCGAATTCCTTCGGCGACAGCGGCATCGGCGTGACGTCGAGGCCCAGCAGCCGATCACGCAGCGCCGGTTCCGCCAGTGTCTTGAGCGTGGCCGCGTTGGCCTTCTCGACGATCTCGCGCGGGGTCTTGGCCGGCATGAAGATGCCGAACCAGATCACGTAGTCGGAATCGGGATAGCCCAGCTCGAGTGTGGTCGGCACGTCGGGCAGCGCCGAGGCGCGTTTCGGGCTCGACACCGCGAGCGCCTGCAGCCGGCCTTCCTTAATGTTGGGCAGCGAGGTCGCGATCGGCGAATAGCCGAAGTCGACGCGGCCGGCCATGATCTCGGGCTGGAAGCCGCCGCCGCGGAACGGCACGTGCACGGCCTTGAAGCCCGCACTGATGCGGAAGCGCTCCGCGGTCAGATGCGTGGTCGAGCCGACGCCGGCCGACGCGTAAGTAAAACCGCCCGGGTTGGCCTTGGCCTTCGCGACGAAGTCCTTCAGGTCCTTGAAGCCCTTCGACGGCGACACCACCAGCGCGCTCGGCACGCTGCCGGCCAAGGCCACGGCGGCGAAATCGTTGGCGGTGTCGTAGGGCAGGTTGGTGTAGAGCGACGCGGCGATCACGTGCGTCGAGGAGTGAAACAGCAGCGTGTAGCCGTCGGGATCGGCCTTCGCGACCTGGCCCGCGCCGATCGTACCGCCGGCGCCGCCTTTGTTCTCAATCACGAATGATTGGCCGAGGGTCTGCGACAGGCCGTTGAGCACGAGCCGCGCCACCACGTCGCCGCCGGTGCCCGGCGCAATCGGCACGATGACGTGGATCGGTTTCGACGGCCAGTTCTGCGCCGGATCGGATTGCGCTGACGCCGTGGCGCACGCACCCGTCAGGAGGCCGAACGCTGCAATCAACGCCACGGCCCGTTGCGACATGGGAGGCTACGCCGCTTTCCCCGCGCCCGCCACGCGGGCCGCGCGCTCACTCACCATCGCGAACCTCCCACTGCGCGGCGCGCCGCCGCGCCGTTACTGCTTCTCGATGCCCGCGGTCTTGGCGAGCTTGTCGGTGTCCTTGACGTCTTTCTCGAAGTACTTCTGGAATTCCGGCTGCGTCATCACCAGCGGCTGCACGCCCACCTTGTCGAGCCGCTCCTTCACGACCGGATCGGCGACCGCCTTCTGGGTCTCCTGATAGAGCTTGGCGACGACATCCTGCGGCGTCTTCACCGGCACGAACAGCCCGTTCCAGAATTCATACGCGGCGGCCGGATAGCCGACCTCGGCTGTGGTCGGAATGTCAGGAAGCTGCGCCACACGCTTGTCGGACGACACCGCGAGCGGCGTGACCGTGCCGCTCTTGATCTGTGCAATCGCGGCGGCCAGCGGCAGGAAATAATAGTCGATACGGCCGGCCATCAGCTCCGACATCGC
Source organism: uncultured Rhodoplanes sp. (assembly GCA_936924235.1). Lineage (GTDB taxonomy): Bacteria > Pseudomonadota > Alphaproteobacteria > Rhizobiales > Xanthobacteraceae > Z2-YC6860. Next base: position 10,668 of record CAKZHN010000535.1, read on the forward strand.
CTCGACCGGGCCCTTGAACGGCACGTGCTGGGTCTTGATGCCGGCCGCGATGTTGAATTTCTCCGCCGCCAGATGCGAGGCGGCGCCGATGCCCGCGGACGCGAAGTCGAGCTTGCCCGGATTGGCCTTCGCGGCGGCGACCAGATCGGCCACGGTCTTGTAGCCCTTGGCCGGCGAGGACACGAGCACGCTCGGCGAGATGCCGACCGGGCTTACCGCGGTGAAGTCGCCAAGCGTGTCGTAGGGCAGCCACTTGTGCGTCACGTACGATGCGCTGAACGTCGCCGAATGGAACAGCACCGTGTAGCCGTCGGGCGCAGCCTTGGCGGCCTGGCCGACGCCGATGGTGCCGCCGGCGCCGGGCTTGCTCTCGATCACGATCGGCTGGCCGAGCTGCTTCTGCAGCTGCTCGAACACGATGCGCGCCGTGACGTCGTTGGCGTTGCCGGCCGCGAACGGAATGATCGCCGTGATGGTGCGCGACGGATAGCTGTCGGCGCTCGCCGGTCCCGCGACGGAACCAAGCATCACGCCGCCGATCAGCAGCGCAGTGATCTTGGTTTTGCAAATGCCCATTGTTTCTTCCCTCTGTGCATTTTGTTGTTGTTGGTCGCGCGGACTTTGCCACGCGTCCCAACGCATTGTCATCCGCCAGCGATGCGGCATCTCGCGCTCTTGGTGGTGCCGTTGTCCCGCATAGCGGTCGGTTTGCAGAGCTTTCGCGACCGGGATATTTTGCTTCACAAACCCGGAACGCCGTTCCGTATAGAAGAACTTTATATTGCGGAGATCAAGCCCATGGCCAAAGACGCCATCGTTTCGGACGAGTTCGCCAAGAAGTTCGCCGCCGAAAAGGAGACGCCCTACACCCGCTGGATCAAGAGCGAAGGCCTCGACCTCATCAGCTCGACCTACGTGCAGAACCTGAACACCGTCGAGTTGAAGCCCTGGGCGCGCCGCGGCGGCCTCGGCGTGTTCATGAACCACGAAGCGTCGCGCACCTCGAACGACTGCTATGTCTGCGAGATCCCGCCGGGCAAGACGCTTAGCCCCCAGCGGCAGCTGTTCGAAGAGACCATCATGATCCTCAGCGGCCGCGGCTCCACGACGGTGTGGAACGACGCCGGCCAGCGCATCACCTTCGAGTGGAAAGCGGGCGCGCTGTTCGCCATTCCGCTCAACTGCTGGCACCAGCACTTCAACGGATCGGGTCGCGAGCCGGCGCGCTTCGTCTCGGTGACCAACGCGCCGATCGTGATCAACCTCTACGAGGATTTGGATTTCATCTTCGGCACCAAGTACGACTTCAAGGGCCGCTTCAACGGGGAGCCGGACTACTTCTCGGCGAAGGACGAGACCAAGGGTTTCCTGCTTGCCACGAACTTCGTGCCGGATGCCGTCAACCTACCGCTGATCACCGCGAAGGAACGCGGTGCCGGCGGCGGCCACATCCGCTTCAATTTCGCCAAGAGCTCGCTCAACAGCCACATCTCGCAATTCCCGATCGGCACCTACAAGAAGGCGCACGCGCACGGCCCCGGCGCCCACGTGATCATCCTGTCCGGCGAAGGCTATTCGCTGATGTGGCCGGAGGGCGACGAGCCGCGCTATTACAAGTGGGAGGTCGGCACCATGATCGTGCCGCCGAACATGTGGCTGCATCAGCACTTCAACACCGGCCCGACGCCGGCGCGCTATCTCGCCTTCAAGCATGAAGGCGTGGCGATTAGAAACGCCCAGGGCGTGCCGAAAGCCTGGATCAGCAAGCGTCTCGGCGGCGACCAGGTCGACTATCGCGACGAGAACCCGGAGACGCGCAAGCAATTCGCGACGGAGCTCGCCAAGCACGGCCTCACGACGCAGATGGACAAGGCCTACGAGGCCGAGCTCGAAGGCGCGGGCGGCAAGTCGCTCGCGGCCGAGGAGAAGGAACATGCATGACGTTCCAGGCCAGTCTCACTGGCACGAGCCGACCGCAGGGCAGCGCGCGGGCTTCGGCAAGTTCGGCCGACCGAAGACGCCCTACGACATCTTCATGGAGTCGGAGGGCATTCCGATCGTCCGCGAGATCGGCATCAGCAAGGTGCAGAACCTGCCGCTGGCGCCGTGGAAGCGCACCGGCGGCCGCGGCACCTACATCCAGCTCTACGGCACCGAAGGCAAATGGGGCACCTACGTTGTCGAGGTGCCGGGCGCAGGCGCGCTGAACCCCGAGAAGCATCTCTACGAGGAGATCTTCTTCGTGGTCGAAGGCCGCGGCTCGACCGAGGTCTGGCTCGACGGCGACAGCAAGCGCCATGTGTTCGAATGGCAGAAGGGCTCGCTGTTCTCGATCCCGGTGAACGCGATGCACCGCATCGTCAACGCGAGCTCGTCGCCGGCGCTGCTGCTCGGCGGCACCACCGCGCCGAATCTCATGAACCTCATGAACAATGTCGGCGCGATCTTCGACAATCCGTTCCAGTTCCGCGATCGCTTCTCGGGCGCCGACGACTTCTACAAGTACAAGGACGACATCGAGCCCGATCCGGTGCGTGGCCTCGCCATGCGCCGCACCAACTTCGTGCCCGACATCGTCAACTGCGATCTGCCGCTCGACAACCGCCGCTCGCCCGGCTACCGCCGCATCGAGCCGTTCATGACCGGCAATACGTTCTATCTCTGGATCGCGCAGCACGAGAACGGCCGCTACTCCAAGGCGCACGCGCACACGTCGGCCGCGGTGCTGATCTGCCTGCGCGGCAAGGGCTACACCTACACGTGGCCCGAGCATGCCGGCGTCAATCCGTGGAAGGACGGCAAGGCTGACCTCGTGAAGCGCGTCGATTACGAGCCGGTCGGCCTTGTTTCGGCGGCGCCCGGCGGCGCACGCTGGTTCCACCAGCACTTCGGCGTCTCGAAGGAGCCGCTGCGGCTCACCGCGTGGTTCGGCCCGCACAATCCAGGCCGCGAGCCTGGCCCGCCCGGCGAGAAGCACATCGACTACACCGGCATGGACATCAACGAGGGCGGCTCGTCGATTCCGTACTGGATGGAGGACCCGTTCCTCAAGCAGGAATACGTCTCGACGCTGACGAAGAACGGCGCCGAGAACCGGATGAAGCCGGAGTATTACGACAAGAACTACAAGGGCGAGCTGCCGAAGGAGTAACGGCGGGTTCAGCCGACCGGTCTGCGCGAAACGCGCTTGGCGCACCTTGCTGGGCGCGTTTTCGTTGTGACGCCCTTGCAGACCACGAAGGCCGGATGCGACAAGCAATCAGCAAACTGGAGCACGAAGTCCATGCGTGTGGTCGCCCTCGAAGAGCACTTTTCGATTCCCTCCCTGGTGAAGAAGATCGACCCGGCCGTCATCGCGAAACGCGGCTTCAAGGCGCGCAAGCAGGCGCCCGGCAAGCCCGGCCTCAACGAGCTCCTCGCCGAGATCGGCGAGGTTCGTCTCAAGTCGATGGACGAGGCCGGGGTCGCCGTGCAGGTGCTGTCGCCCGGCGGTCCGGGACCGGACCTCGTGCCGGGACCCGACGGCGCGGCTCTCGCACGCGCGGTCAACGACCAGCTCGCCGCAGCCTGCGCCAAGCATCCCACCCGCTTCGTGGGCTTCGCGACGCTGCCGATGGCCACCCCCGACGCCTGCGCCGACGAGCTCCGCCGCTGCGTCAAGGAGCTCAAATTCCCCGGCGCCATGGTCAACGGCACCACCGACGGCCGCTTCCTCGATCATCCGAGCTACGACAGCCTGCTCGCCGCCGCGGTCGAGCTCGACGTGCCGATCTACATCCACCCGCACCTGCCGCCGCCTGCGGTGCATGAGATCTACTATTCGGGCCTGCCCGACGGCGCCGACCGCGTGCTCGCGACCGCCGGCTGGGGCTGGCATTCGGAGGTGGCGATCCAGACGCTGCGCCTCGCGCTCAACGGCACACTCGACAAGCATCCGAAGCTCAAGATCATCATCGGCCACATGGGCGAGATGCTGCCGGTGATGCTGGCGCGCCTCGACGAGGTTTCGTCGCTCGACGTCGATCATCTCAAGCGCAAGCCCAGCCGCGCCATCCTCGATCAGGTCTGGATCACCACCAGCGGCATCTTCAGCCAGCCGCCGTTCATCGCGGCGCTGCAGACCTTCGGCATCGATCGCATCATGTTCTCGATCGACTATCCGTTCGCGCCAAATGTCGCGGGCAAGAAGTTCCTGAGCCAGGTCGCGCTGTCGCCGAACGATCTGGAGAAGCTGACGCATGGCAATGCGGATGCGTTGTTGAAGCTGAAGGCGTAAAGCCACACATGCCGGTCGAGACCGACGACCAGGGCGGCCGAGTCTTCTTCTCGTCGGCCGGCCGTTCGCTGGAGGACGACGACCAGGTCGTGGTGCTGAGCGTCGGCGTCGACATCGGCTCGTCGACCTCGCATCTGGTGTTCTCGCGCATCGTGCTGGAGCGGCTCGACAGCCGCTACGTGGTCACCGAGCGCGAGACCTTCTACGCCTCCGATATCCTGCTGACGCCCTATTCGGCCGAGAACACCATCGACGCAGCTGCCCTCGGCGCCTTCATCCGCAAGGAATATGCCGACGCCAAGGTCGAGCCCGGCGAGATCGACACCGGCGCGCTGATCCTCACCGGCGTCGCGGTGCAGCGGAAGAACGCGCGCGCCATCGGCGAGCTGTTCGCCAAGGAAGCCGGCAAGCTCGTTGCGGTGTCGGCCGGCGACAGCCTGGAGACCGTAATGGCGGCCTATGGCTCGGGCGCGGTGGCGCGCTCGATCCGCGACGAATGCACGGTGATGAACATCGACGTCGGCGGCGGCACCTCGAAAATCGCGGTCTGCGCCGAGGGCAAGGTGGTCGATGTGGCCGCTGTCGATGTCGGCGCACGACTTGTTTGCCTGGAGGCGGACGGAAAAATCATGCGCGTCGAGGAGGCCGGCCGGCGCTACGGGCTGGAGCTTGGTTTCGATCTCAAGCCGGGCGGCATGCTCACGCTCGACCAGGGCAAAGCCATCGCGGGGCTGATGGCCGACAAGTTGATCGAAACGATGCGTGGCGGTTCACCGATGGCGCAGCGTGTGAGCCTTCTACGGACCGAGCCGCTGAAGGCGCGCGGGCCGATTGCACAGATCCAGTTCTCCGGCGGCGTCTCCGAATTCATCTACGGCAACGAGTCGCAGAAGTTCGGCGATCTCGGCCCACTGCTGGCCACGGAGATCCGCGCCCGCGCCGAGGCGTTCTGCCCGAACATCGGCCAGTCGCTCGAAGGCATCCGCGCCACCGTGGTCGGCGCCTCGCAATACACCGTGCAGCTCAGCGGCAGCACGATCTACGTGGCGCCGCTCGACGCGGTGCCGCTGCGCAACGTGCCGGTGATCGCACCGGCTCTGCCGCTCGACGGCGAGACCATCGATCCCGCAGCGGTCGCGAGCGCCACGCAGGCGATGCTGAAGCGGCTCGATCTCGACGGCGGCGAGCAGCCGGTCGCGGTGTTCGTGCCGTGGCAGGGCTCAGCGACGTTCCAGCGGCTCGATGCGTTCTGCCGCGGCGTGGTCGATGGCCTGGGAAATATCCTGAAGAACGGCCATCCGCTGGTGCTGGCCGGCGACGGCGACGTCGGCGGACTGCTTGGCATTCATCTGCACGAGGAGATGAAGCTGGCGAATGCCGTGGTGTCGATCGACGGGCTCGAACTGAAGGAGTTCGACTACATCGACATCGGCACCATGCTGGAGACCACCGGCGCGGTGCCGGTGGTCATCAAGTCGCTGATCTTTCCGGGAAGTGCGACAGCCGTTCCGGCGCGATGACGGCCAGGCAAACGAACCGGATCACGCGTCGCGCGAACGCCGGCGCAACAACACCCACACCGTCGCCGCGGCGGCCAGGGCGCCCACGGCAGCCATCGCCAGCCCAGTGTTGACGCTGCTCAGCGGGTACACGACGGCGCCGTCGGCGTCATGGATATGACCGGGCAAGCCGGGATGCGCGAAGGCCGCGGTGCTGAGCACCGTGGCGAGAGCTGCGAGCGAAGCCGTATGGATGAAGCGGCGCATGGATGTTCCTCGTGACAGAACGATGCAGGATATGCTGTTTTTAAGCATACCGCTTACCACGCGCGATTCAATCCACGTCGATGAACACGGTGTCGTTCTCGACCGTGGTCTTGTAGGTCTTGATCGGGATCATGCAGGGCGGCGCCACGATTTCGCCGGTCTTGATGTCGAACTGCCCGTTGTGGAAGTTGCACTCGACCACGTCGCCGTCGATGTAGCCCTCCGACAGCGAGCCCGGACCGTGGGTGCAGGTGTCGTCAGTAACGTAGAACCCTCCCTCTATGTGGAACACCGCCAGGATCAAACCCGCGGTTTCGACACGGAGGGCGGTCCCTTCGGCAACCTGATCGGTCTTGCAAAGTTCAACTCTGGTCGGCACGGCGGCTAGTTCTCTCGCGTCTCGGTTCAGGGTAAATTGATCTGGATCATAGACCATGGGTTCTGAAGGCCGGTCAATGCTATGACCCGAGCGGCTTCGCCCTTGCTGGCTTGAGGAAATCCGTCAACCGGCGCTACAAAGCGCACGACAATTTCAGGGAGCACACCATGCTTCGCAAAGAACAAAACGACCTTCTGACGCAGACCGGCCCCGGCACCCCGATGGGCCAGATGTTCCGCTCGAGCTGGCAGCCGGCGCTGCTGGCGAGTGAGCTTCCCGAGCCCGGCTGCCCGCCGGTGCGGGTCAAGCTCCTGTCCGAGCGGCTGCTGGCCTGGCGCGACTCCAACAACAAGCTGGCGCTGACCGACGAGTTCTGCGCCCACCGCGGCGTGTCGCTGTGGTTCGGCCGCAACGAGCACGGCGGCCTGCGCTGCCCCTATCACGGCTGGAAGTACGACCACACCGGCCAGTGCGTCGAGGTGCCGTCGGAGCCGTCCGAGAGCGGCTACTGCCAGAAGATCAAGCTGAAGTCCTATCCGCTGATCGAGCGCGGCGGCGTGCTGTGGACCTACATGGGCCCGCCCGAGAAGCAGCCGCCGCTGCCGGAATGGGAATTCGCCACGGTGCCGACCGAGCAGAGCTTCATGTCGAAGCGGCTCCAGGAGTGCAACTGGCTGCAAGCCATGGAAGGCGGCATCGACTCGAGCCACGTCTCGTTCCTGCATTCGGGCGAGCTCAACAGCGACCCGCTGTTCAAGGGCTCGAAGGGCAACCAGTACAACATGGGCGACATGAAGCCGGTGTTCGAGGTGGTCGAGAGCCCCGGCGGCCTCTACATCGGCGCGCGGCGGAATGCCGAGAACGGCAACTACTATTGGCGCATCACGCAATATGTGCTGCCGGCCTTCACCATGATCGCGCCGCGCGCGGACCATCCGGTGCACGGCCACTTCTGGGTGCCGATCGACGATCACAACTGCTGGGCCTGGAGTTTCGACTACAAGGTCACGCGTCCGCTCTCCGCCAAGGAGCGCAAGTCGATGGAAGACGGCCAGGGCATCCACGTCGCTTACGTGCCCGGCACATTCATCCCGGCCGCGAACAAGTCGAACGACTATCTGATCGACCGCGAGGGCCAGAAGCTCGGCAAGACCTACAGCGGCGTCTATGGCATCGGCATGCAGGACGCCTCCCTGCAGGAAAGCATGGGACCGATCATCGACCGCACCAAGGAAAACCTGGTCTCCACCGACAATGGCATCATCATGGCGCGGCACAAGCTGCTGCGCGCACTGAAGACGATGGAGAAGGGCGAAACGCCTCCGGGCGTGAGCGCCGAGCACCAGCGCGTGCGCTCGGCCGCCGTGGTGTTGCCGCCGGACAAGCCCTTCAAGGATGCCGCGAAGGAAGCGCTGGTGGTGCAGAACGGCCGCGAGCACGCGACCGTATAGGCACGGATCGGATAGCAAGAGATGCAAAGTGAATCCGCCCGTATGTCGAGCGCCGCCGAAGCGCGCTATCGCATCGACGCGCCGAATTCGAAGCAACGCGCCGTCAAGGTGATCGCCCTCGACGGTCCGAGCGAACGGATCGTCAAGGAGCTGTCGCAACGGCCGTGGAACGGCGCGACCTTCTTCACGGCGTCCGCCTTCGGCACCACGCCGCGGCAGGGCGAGAGCTTCGCCGGCTGGCTCTCTGACTTGGCCGGCCGCACCAAGGACCTGATCGACGAGGTCAACACCGCCGATCTGGTGGTGATGATCGCGGCGGCGGGCGAGAGCGCCCAGGCCGCCTCGATCATCGGCGAGGCCTGCAGCGTCAAGCGGGTGATGACGACCGCGCTGGTGCTCGGCGGCAACACGGTGTCCGACGAGGCACTGTCCAAGACGCTCTCGCATCTGCGGCCCTGGGCGCTGATGCTGGTGATCGCCAGCGCCGAGGAATACATTGCCGACATGCTGACGGCGCTTCGAGCCTGAGGGAGACAATGATCATGATGGCGCGGTTGACGGTCGCGGCAGCGCTCACGGCTGCCCTGTTGCATGTGACGCCCACATTCGCCGCGACGCCGCAGGAGAAGCTCGAGACCTGCAACTTCGGCGCCGACGAGAAGAAGCTCACCGGCGCGGCGCGCAAGAGCTTCATCGCGCGCTGCACCGCCGACCGCGACTCGCCGCGCGGCAAGCCGGCGACAACAAAGAACAAGCAGACGCAGTAGGGCTCTTTAAGCCTTCCCGGCCGCGCCGACGATCCAGCTCCGGAAGGCGCGGAACGCAGCCTCGTCCTTCCGGCTGTCGCGCCAGATCAGATACCAGTGCTCGCCCTTCGACACCGACAGGGCGAACGGCGCGACCAGCCGTCCGGCCTTCACGTCGTCGTCGACATAGGGGCTGATGCCGATCGCGGCGCCGACACCGTCGGTCGCGGCCTGCAGGGCTTGGCCGTAATATTCGAACTCGGGACCCGAGGCGCGGAGCTTCGACACGCCGATCGCCTTGAACCACTGCGGCCACTCGTCGGCCGCGTGCGCAACGCGCAGCAGCGCGACGCCGCGCAGGTCCTCGGGTGATTTCAACTTCTTGGCCAACGCCGGCGTGCAGACCGGTGTGAAGTCGGCGGAAAACAATTTCTCCGACCGGAAGTCCGGCCAGTCGCCGGTGCCGAGCCGGATCCCGCAGGTCCAGTCGTCGTTATAGGGCACAGTGGCGCCGCCGGTCGCGAAGCGCACCTCGATATCGGGGGCGTCCTTCTGGAAATCGGCGAGCCGCGGAATGAGCCAGCGCGTGGCGAAGGTGGGCCCGACGCCGACCGTCAGCACGCGAGAGCCCGCCATGGCGGTGACCTGCGCGGTGAGGTTGGCGAGCTGATCGAATATCTGCGTGAGCCCGGCCTGATAGACGCGGCCGCCCGCGGTGAGCGCGAGCTTGTTGGCCTTGCGCTCGAACAGCGGCACGCCGAGCCGCTGCTCCAGCAGCTGCACCATGCGGCTGATCGCGGCCGGCGTGACGTTCAGCTCGCTCGCCGCCTTGGCAAAGCTTTCGGCCCGGGCGGCCGCCTCGAACGCCCGGATGCCATTAAGAAACGGCAGTTTGCGCATCGCCCCGACCATCAAGAAAACTGGCCCTGAGACTGCGATAACCCAGCTTGCGGTTTGGCGTCAATGATCCCATGTGACGCCGCGATGAAACGGCGGCCGGATGCGGCCGCCGTTCGTGCTTGGGATGAGCCGCATCGTTCGATCGGAGGACAGATCATGGTCACTGCAAGCAATCGCGACCGCGCCAACTTCCTGGTTTTTCCACCCGCGCTTCTC
>CAKZHN010000536.1 GCA_936924235.1 uncultured Rhodoplanes sp.
CCCACGCAGAACGAATTCCGCGTCAAGCGCCCCAATGGCGAGGTGCGCTGGTGCCTCGGCACCGCGGCGCCGAGCATCGACGCGTCGGGCCGCGTGGTGCGGATCAGCGGCGTGACGGTGGACATCACCGACCGCAAGCAGGCCGAGGAGCGCCAGACACTGCTCGCCCGCGAGGTCGACCATCGCGCCAAGAATGCGTTGGCCGTGGTGCAATCGATCGTCCGCCTCACCCGCGCGCCCACCATCGAAGAGTTCACCACCGCGGTGGAAGGCCGTATCCGTTCGCTCTCGCTTGCCCACACCATCCTGTCGCTGTCGCGCTGGCAGGGCGCCGACCTGAGTGGCCTGGTCGAGGAGGAGCTCGCGCCTTACCGCACCTCCGACCTGTCGAGAATCGTCGCGTCCGGCCCCAACGTTTCGCTGTGGCCGGCTGCGGCGCAGTGCCTTGCGCTCGCGGTGCACGAGCTAATCACCAACGCCGCGAAATACGGCGCTCTGTCGACCCCGAACGGCCGGCTGACACTGGACTGGTCGACGGCGTCCGGAGACTTGGTGGTGCGCTGGATCGAGAAGGGCGGACCGCCGACGTCGTCGCCCTCGTCGCCGGGTTTCGGCATGCGCATCATCAAGGCCAGCATCGAGGGGCAGCTTGCCGGAGCCACATCTTTCGACTGGAGCGCCGACGGCGTGCGATGCGAGCTCACCGTGCCGCTTGCCGATCGCAAGCTGGTACGCGCTTCAGCCAACGGCAACGGCCATCAGGCGCCGCAAGCTCAGAGGCCTGCGCCGGCGACGCAACGGCCGATCGCCGTCTCGGGCAATCGCATCCTCGTGGTGGAGGACGAAGCCCTGGTGGCGATCGCGATCCGCGAGGCCCTCGAAGAGCAGGGCTATTCGGTGATCGGCCCATGCAACCGCATCACCGACGCCATGGTGGCGTTGCGCCACAACCGCGTCGATGCGGCGGTGCTGGACGTCAATCTCGGGGACGATTCGGTCTATCCGCTTGCCGATACGCTCGTCGCAGAACGCATCCCGTTCATCTTCGTCACCGGCTACGGCGCCGAGGAACTGGATCGCCGCTTCATGACGGTCCCGATCCTGCAAAAGCCGATCGAGCGCCAGGCGCTGCAGACGATCTTCACGCAATCTCCCAGGGCGCCGTCCCGCTCCGCATCCGCGACCACGGTCAAAGACGCGGTCGCGAACTGACCGGCATAGGGCATGATCCCGAAAAGTGCGATGCGGTTTTCGGAAAAGATCATGCCCGAGCAAGGGGAACTGCGACGGCTCTGATTCAACGAGGTTGAATCAGAGCCTAGCTCGCGCCGAGCCGCGCTATTTCCGCAGCATGTCGTCGGGCCGGATTCCGAGCGGATACATCATGCGCAGCAGCGAGTTGTAGCCGTCGGGACTGATGGTCGCGAAGCCCTTGGTCGTGCCCCAGAACGCCTGCACGGCCTTGTTGCCGGCTGAGGCGTCGTCGTTGGGCTTGGCGACGCGGAGCAGCGCCTGCTGCACCTGATCCTGAATTGCGGGATCGGTGCTGTTGACCGCCACCGGATCGCTGGGGATCGCCTCGGACCAGGCGATCCGCTTCAGCTTCTGCAGGGCGTCCGACGTGTCGGGCTTGCTGGCCAGGTCGATGATGACGCCGTCATGGCCCGCGCCGATATCGATCTCGCCCTTGTAGACCGCGAGCGCGGACTTGTCGTGCCCGCCGGTGAACACGACGCGCGAGAAGCCGTTGCCTGGATGAATGCCCTGCTCCCACAGCATCACCGCCGGCACCAGGAAGTTGCTGGTCGATTGCGCGCTGCCGAATCCCATCGAGTGCCCGCGCATGTCCTTGATCGTGTTGATGCCACTGTCGACCCGCGTGTAAAGCTGCGCCCGGTAGATCGGGCCGACCGGCCCGTCGCCGATCTGGCGCTGGATCACCGTGATGCACTGAACGTCCGGCACCGCCGCATGTGCGATCGCATAGCCGATCGGGTTCAACAGGCCGATCTTGCAGACCACGCCGCCGTCCGGCTTTTTCTTGATGTCGTCGATCTGGTCGGGGACTTCCATGACCGGAAGCAGCGTCAGCGTGGTGGAATTGCCCATTCCATTGCGCAGCTCGACTTCCAGCAGGCCGCGGAAATTATCGATCGCCTTTTGCAGGTCATTGCCGGAAATCGATTGGGTAATCCAGGGATAATAGGAAAGGCTGAGTTGCGTGTTCGGCGCCATGGCGATCCCTTTCTGAAAGCGGCTGTGATTTGAATTGTCGAACGCACGCCGGCAATAACCGGCGAGTATCTGCCAGAGACGTCTGATAGCTTCAAAAGCCAAGATCGTGCGTTTCCGATGAAAGCCCCGAGATAAGTTTTCTGATTATTGGCCGGCCGACCAGCGCCGAATTAATAGCTGAGTTTCATATTATCATCAACGCGGCGGCAAGTATCTCCGCGCTGCCGACGATGCCGCACCCCCACTCGATAATCCGGCATTGCACTCAGCCCCGCGGCCGCGATCAGACGTCCTGAAGCGCCTGATCGAACCGCGACACGCTCGCCAGCATTCCGACATTGGAAGCATAGTCCCGCAATCTTCGCAGCTCTGTGACAAGGGTCACATTGGCATCCTGCGCCGACGCGGCGAGCGCACGGCCGCGCGCAATGACGAAGTCCGACCAGGGCGAGCCTTCCGCGGCGAAATAGCTTTGGAACGTCTCGGCATACGTCTCGACGCTGTCCCAAAGGCCTTCGCGCAGCGACACCTCGATCGCATCCCGGTAGAACCGGAAATGGTTGTGGCTGGCGCAGCCCTCCTGAAGAATGGCTTCGCCCTGACGCAACGCCTCCAGGCGCCGCTCGGGATCGGACGTCGCAAGCGCCACCGCGCCAAGCACCACCGGTCCGGCAAACGCGACGCCCACCTCGCGGCAGACGCTCCAGCTTTCGTCGAGCAGCTCGAGCGCGCCGTTGCGGTCGCCGGCGTCGAGCCGGATGCGCGCGATCACGTCGTTGAACAGCGGGATAAACCGCCGCGCTCCGATCACCTTGACGGCCTCCAGCCCTTTCCGCGCGTCCTCCTCGGCCTCCTGCAATTCGCCGCGGTCGAGCAGGATCCAGCTGCTGGTGCTTCGCGCGATGAGCTCGCCGCGGGCCTGCCCGATCCTGGTCGCCAGATCGATCACCGCATGGCAGTCGTCGAGCGATTCCTGAAGCCGCAGGCAGTACATATGCGTCACCGCCCGCATCGGCAGATAAGCGACTTCGGTGAGCAGCAGCTTGTCGGTCCGTGACAGCGCCACGCAACGATCGAAATGCTTGTGGGCCTGCTGGATCCGCCCCGCCAGGAAGTGCGCGTCGCCGAGCCCGCCCAGCGCCCGCGCCTCGTCCTCCACCGAATTGCTTTTCCGGGCGAACAGCCACGCCGCTTCATGCTCGGCGAAGCAGGTCTGCGCGCGGCCCAGCGGATAATAGATGTTGCCGCGCATGTGGTGGATGCGGGACAGCTCCAGCCCGTGCTCGCCTTCATTGGCGATGGCCCGCGCGGTGCCGAGCTCCGCCAGCGCCTCGTTGTGGCGGTCGTTGATCCGCAACCCGTCAGCCAGCGTGATGCGCAGCGCGAGCTCGAGCCGCGTCCGCCCGCTGTTGCGCGGCAGCTGCGACAGCGCCGCGAGCCCTTTCGCGCAGTGCGCCATCGCTTCCTGGTTGGCATAGCGCGCCCCGGCACGCTTGGCGGCCTCGTACCAGTGGCCCGCCGCGCGCTCGAATTCGCCGGCTTCCATGGTGTGATAGGCCAGCACCTCGGGCGCGGCCGAGACGACGTCGCCGGACTCGGCCAGCACCTCGGCGATCTGCGCGTGGTATTGCTTGCGCTTGCTCTTGAGCAGGCTTTCGTAGGCGGCGTCCCGCACCAGCGCATGCTTGAACGCGTAGCTCGCGCTGCGCGACGGCCCGGTGCGGAACAGCAAGCCTGAAGCCTCGAGCTGGCGCAGCGCGGCGTCCAGCGTCGACTCCTCGGACGCCAGCACCGCGGCGAGCAGATCGCGCGAAAACAGCCGTCCAATGCAGGCGCCGACCTGCGCCACCTCGCGCATCGCCGCGGCGCCGTCGAGCCGCGCCATCAGACTGTCACGGATGGTCGTCGGGATCGCCAGATCCGAAAGCGTACCACCGAGTTGATAGGAATCGTTGGTTTCGATGATCTGCCCGCTCTGGACAACGGTCTTGGTCAGCTCTTCGACGAACAGCGGCACGCCATCGGTCTTGGCGACGATCTGCTCGAGCACCTCTTCGACCAGTGGCTTGCCGCCGAGCACCTTCTCGATCATCTGCACGACGTCGCGGCGCGGCAAACGGACGATCGGCAGGGTCAGCGCGTTGGCGAGCCCCGACCAGGTGGGCTGATAATCCGGCCGATAGGTGATCACGGCGAGGACCGGCTTCCGTACAATGCCGCGCAGCAGGAGATCCAGCGCTTCCCTGGTGGTCGGGTCGATCCAGTGCGCGTCCTCGACGATCAGCAGCGTCGGCTGCTGGTCCGACAGCGCAAAGATGTAGCCGGCCAGAGCTTTGAGCGTGGCCTCCTTCAGCGCCTCAAGCCGCAGCGACGAGGGGTAGCGATCTTCAACCTCGATGGACAGCAGCGCCGCGAACAACGGCGTGACCTCGGAGACGTCGTCGAACGCCTGTCCCAACAGCGTTTCGAGCTTTTCAAGCTGCTCTTCGGCCTCGTCGTCCGCGTCGATGCCGGCCATGCGCCGGATCTGCTCGGCGATGGGATGAAGCGCGGAGTTGGTGTGATAGGGCGAGCACTGATAGCGGATCAGATTGTGCGGCTCGGCCGCGATGCTCTCGCACAGCGCCTGCGCCAGCCGGCTCTTGCCGATGCCCGGCTCGCCGGACAAGAGCGCCACCTGTCCTTCGCCATCCTTGGCCCGGCCCCAGCGGCGCAGCAGCAGTGCCAGCTCTTCGCTGCGCCCAACCAAGGGTGTCGTGCCGGCGCCCTGCCGCATGCCGAAGCGCAACTCGGTGGCGCGCTCCCGCAGCACTTCCCAGGCCTGAACGGGAGCAGCGATCCCCTTGAGGTTCTGCTCGCCGAGATCGCGATATTCGAAATATTCGTGGGCGAGCCTTCGGGTTTCCGGCGCGATGACCACCGTGTTCGGCTGCGCCAGCGCCTGCAGGCGCGACGCCACGTTCGGCGTTTCGCCGAGTACCGCGCTTTCCTGCGAGGCGCCCTCGCCGATCACGTCGCCGACCACCACGGTGCCGGTGGCAATTCCGATCCGGACGTTCAGCTCGACGCGGCGCTCGGCAAGCCGCCGGTTGAGCAGCCGCATGCCGTCGACGATGGCGAGCCCGGCCCGCACCGACCGCTCGGCATTCTCCTCGTGGGCCTGCGGATAACCGAAATAGGCGAGCACACCGTCGCCGGCGTATCGCGCCACATATCCGTCGTAACGCTTGATCGCCGACTGGCAGACGTCCTGATAGGCGCCGACGAGATCCCGCATATCCTCCGGATCGTGCCGATGCGACAGCTCGGAGTAGCCGGCCAGGTCGCAGAACAGCACCGTCAGATTGCGGCGTTCGGCCTCGCCGGAACCGAAATGGTGGGCCAACCCCGTGCGGCCGCCCGCAGCAGGCACCGGGGCTTCGCCGTGCAGCGCGCGGATCGCGCTGAGCAGGCGCACGCGATCGCCGGCCGCGGTGACGCCGACATCCTTCAGAATACTGTGATTGAGGTTGGGGAGGACGTCCCAGCCGATGGCGTGCTGCTCGAATGCTCCGGCGTATTGGCCGAGGCCAACGGAGTCGAGCCATTGCCCGAGACTTGTCATGCTCACCGAACCGCTACGGCCGCCCTATCTAAAGGCCGTCAACACAATAAGAATTACAGTATGCCCCATAACCTGACCATGGCCTTTTCGCACACAACGGATGGGCAAATGCGGTCTGGCGCCGCGGCTCACGGTACGGCGTGCACGCGCGTGTTTCCGCTGGCCGGATCAGTCAGCAATACGGTCCTAAAAACGACCGCCCCAATGGGCCCTTGGGCCCACGAGCTTTCAATAAATGGCCGCCAAACCTTCAACCCGGTCTGAAACACTTCAATCAAATCGCGCTCACCACAGGAGCTCGTGCCGCTCCAGCGGATTGGTGATCGCCGGCTGGCGGACGCCGCTATCCAGCGAGGCGGCTTTGCCCCAGAACAGCAACGGCCACGCGATGGCAATGACGGCCGCGGCGGTCCAGAGCACTCTGATCCAAAGGCGCATGTTGGTGCCTCCCACTCGCAATAGGCGCGCGAATGACTGCACCAATTAGACTCTTCGAAATGTGAGCTTATTCACCTTCGATGCAAAAACACGCCGCGGCATCGTGGAATCGGCACCGCCTCGGCAGGCCGGCTGCGGCGACCCGCCGCAGCATAGTGCGCCGCTGTGTGGGCTGCCTCATATAGCACTGCGTCCAACAGGGTTACGCGACGACGTTCATGGCGTTCTGCGCCTTGAACGGAAGGCCGGCAGCATGCCGTTTGAGACGCCGTTCAGAAGCGTCGGCAACGCGCCTTCCACTGAAGTGGAGGTCATGATGTGGAATCGTTTCATCAGTTCGCCTTACGCCCATCTCGTCACGGCGGTCGCGGTGACGTTCGGTCTTGTTCTGGTGCTGCTGACCGCGCATCCGAGGAAGGCCGGGATCGCCGACGTGACGGCGCGGAATATCCCGGCCTCGGGCGCTTCGCTTGCGTCGGAGAGCAACGTGCGAACGGACTCTCCGGCGGAGGCCTCGAGCATTCGCCTGATGCAGGATCGCCGGACGACCGGCACGTCGCCGTAGACCGGCCACGCGGCGGCGGCGTCAGACCGGTTCGGAGACGATGGCCGAAAGCGCCTTCGGGCCCGTCAGGATCAGGCCGCCGCGCCGTAGCTTCAGCCAGCCGCGGCGCTGCCACTCCCGCAGCAACTTGTTGGCGCTCTCGCGCGAGGCGCCGACCATCTGGCTGAGATCGCGCTGCGTGATGCGGATCATGTTGTCCGGATTGGTGGTCGAGCGGGCATGAAGCCGCAGCAACGCCTTGGCGAGGCGCTCGGGCAAACCCAAGAACACGATGTCCTCGACCTGCTCGCTGGTGCGGCGCAGCCGCGTGCACACCACGTCGATCAGCTTCATCGCCACGTCGGGATACTCCCGCACCAGCGGGATGAAATCGCGGCGTTCGATCACCATCAGTTCGCTGTTCTCGATCACGACCGCATCGGCGGTGCGGGCGCCGCCGTCGAGCAGCGCGATCTCGCCGAACAGATCGCCGGGCGGGACTAGGTTGAAGATCGCGTCCTGGCCTTGCTGCGAGGGCACGCTGATCCGCACCAGGCCGGCGCAGACCGCGTAAAGGCTCGATCCAGGATCGCCCTTGCGAAACAGCACCGTGCCTTTCTTCACGCGGCGCGTCACCGCATGCGAAACCAGCCGGTCGATGATCGCGCGGCTGAAGCCGTTGAAAAACGGATGCGCGGCAAGGAGCTTGTGGCGATCGATGTGGGGCGCCGGGGATGGCTTGCTTGCCGCTTGCGGCATCAATCCTGCTCCATCTCCGGATCGGAAGTCCGGCCTGCGTCGCCCAGCCGATGCGTTCGACAGTCCTGGCATCTGTCTAGCCTATTGGCAGACATCGGCAACTTTATACAACCGCTCAAATGCCTCCTATTCGGCTTGAGCATGGCCCGGTCGCCCACCGTCCCGGTCACACGGGCTCAAGGCTGATGGGTCGCGCCTTCGGCCGGCTTCGGACCGCGCAAACCGGCAATCCAGCGCACCAGCACATAGAACACCGGCGTGAAGACCAGGCCGAACACCGTGACGCCCAGCATGCCGAAGAACACCGCGGTCCCCAGCGCCTGGCGCAGTTCGGCGCCGGCGCCGGTGGCGATGGCCAGCGGCACCACGCCGAGAATGAAGGCCACCGAGGTCATCAGGATCGGCCGCAACCGGGTGCGCGCGGCCTCCGCGGCCGCGTCCCAGCGGTTGGCGCCCCGTTCCTCAGCCTGCTTGGCGAATTCGACGATCAAAATGGCGTTCTTGGCGGCCAGTCCGATCAGCACGACGAGACCGATCTGGGTCAGGATGTTGTTGTCCATGCCGCGCCACAGCACACCGCTTATGGCGGCCAGCAGACACATCGGCACGATCAGGATCACGGAGAGCGGCAGCAGCAGGCTCTCATATTGCGCCGCAAGCAGCAGGAAGACGAACACCACCGCAAGGCTGAACGCCACGACCGCCGTATTGCCCGCGCCCTTTTCCTGCAATGCGATTTCGGTCCATTCGTAACCAAATCCGGTCGGCAGGCCGGCGGCGAGCTTCTCCATGGCGGTGATCGCCTGGCCGGTGGAGAAGCCCGGCAATGTCGCGCCCTGCACCTCGGCGGCCGCGAACAGGTTGTAGCGCGGCACCCGGAACGGTCCGGTGATCTGACGGAAGTTCGCGACTGCCCCGAGCGGCACCATGTCGTCGGTCACCGAGCGGGTGCGCAAGTTCTCGACGTCGCGCACGGTCAGGCGGAACGGATTGTCGGCCTGCGCGGTCACCCGGTAGGTACGGCCCAGGATGTTGAAGTCATTGACGAAGGTCGAGCCCATGTAGGTCGACAGCGTGTCGAAGAAGCGCGTGATCGGCACGCCGAGCATCTCGGCCTTGGTTCGGTCGATGTCGGCATAGATCTGCGGCGTCGAGGTGTTGAACAGCGTGAACACCTGCACGAGGCCCGGCGTCTGATTGGCCTGCGCCGTCAGGGTGTTGACCGCCTGCTCGAGCGCGCGCGGGCCGCGGCCGGCGCGGTCCTGCACATACATCTTGAAACCGCCACCGGTGCCGATGCCCGGCACCGAGGGCGGCGGGATCACCAGCACGAAGGCCTCGCGCAGCACCTGCATTTGGCCGCGCAAGTCGTTGAGGATGCCGTCGGTGGTGAGCTTGTCCTTCACCCGCTCCTCGAACGGCTTCAGTGGGACGAAAATCACGCCCGAGTTCGGCGCGTTGGTGAAGGTGGCGCCGTCGAAGCCTGCGAATGCCACCGTGTTGCCGACGCCGGGCCGCTTGAGCAGGATGTCGCTCGCTGCCCGCACCACACGGTCGGTGCGCTCCAGGCTCGCGCCCGGCGGCAGCGTGATCGCCACGATGAAATAGCCGCGGTCGAGCGGCGGCACGAAACCCGCCGGCGTGCGGGCGAACTGGACGTAGGCCAGCCCGATCAGGCCGACATAGATCACCAGCATCATCGCGACCACGCGCACCACGCGCCGCGTCAACCCGGCATAGGCCTGCGACATCCGGTCGAAGGTGCGGTTGAAGCCCGCAAAGAATCGATCGACCGGTCCGGCGATGGTCTTCCAGATGCCGCGGCGCTCCTCATGGCTATGCGGCTTCAGCAGCAGGCCGGCGAGCGCCGGCGAGAGCGTCAGCGACACGAAGCACGAGATGATGGTCGAGGTGGTGATGGTCAGCGCGAACTGCTTGTAGAACGCACCGGACACTCCCTCGATAAAGGCGGTCGGGATGAACACCGCGCACAGCACGAGCGCGATGGCGAGCAGTGCGCCGCCGACCTCGTCCATGGTCTTGTGCGCAGCCTCCTTCGGACCGAGCCCCTGGCTTAGATAGCGCTCGACGTTCTCGACGACGACAATAGCGTCGTCGACCACGATGCCGATGGCGAGAACGAGACCGAACAGCGTGAGGTTGTTCAGCGAGAAGCCGAACGCATTCATGACGAAGAACGTGCCGACCAGCGAGACCGGGATCGCTACGATCGGGATGATGGCGGCGCGCCAGGTCTGCAGGAACAGGATGATGACGATCACCACCAGGACCGTGGCCTCGAACAGCGTTCTGAACACTTCGTCGACCGACTGCTTGATGAAGCCGGTGGTGTCGTAGGCTACCCGGTAGGCGAGCCCGGGCGGGAAGCTCTTCGCGAGCTCGTCCATCGTGTTGTAGATCGTCTTGGCGGTCTTCAGCGCATTCGAGCCCGGCCGCTGGAAAACCACGATGGCGGTCGCGACCTTGCCGCTGAGATAGGCGTTCTTGGTGTAGTCCTGGGAGCCGAGCTCGACGCGGGCGATGTCGCGGATGCGGGTGACGCGTCCGTCCGGGTCGGTCGAGACCACGATATCGTTGAACTGCTCGGGGCTGGTCAACCGGCCAAGCGTCTGCACCGCGATCTGGAAGCCGCCGGGCGAGGTCGCCGGCGGCTGGTTGATGGCGCCGGCCGAAACCGCAACGTTGTTGGCGCGCAGCGCCTCGACCACGTCGCTCGCCGAAAGGTTTCGCGCCTGGACCCGCGCCGGATCGAGCCAGATGCGCATCGAGTAATCGCGGGCGCCGAACACCTGCGTGTCGCCGACACCGTCGAGGCGGGCCAGCACGTCCTTGATGTTGATGGTCGCGTAGTTCGAGATGTACTGCTGATCGAGCGTGTTGTCCGGCGAGATCAGATGGATCACCAGCATCAGGTCGGGCGACTTCTTGCGCACCGACACGCCGAATTGCTGCACCTGGATCGGCAGCCGCGGAATCGCGACCGAGACGCGATTCTGCACCAGCACCTGGGCCTGGTCGACGTCGGTGCCGGGCTTGAACACGACCTGGACCGACAGCGCGCCGTCGCCGGTCGACTGCGATACCATGTAGATCATGTCGTCGACGCCGTTGATCTCCTGCTCGATCGGCGTCGCCACCGTCGCCGACAGCACGTCGGCCGAGGCGCCCGGATAGGTCGCAGTGACCTCCACGGTCGGCGGCGCGATTTCCGGGAATTCAGTGATCGGCAGCGCGCGATACGAGATCGCGCCGACCAGCGTCAGAATCACCGACAGCACGGCTGCGAAGATCGGCCGGTCGACGAAGAAATGCGAGAAGCCCATGGTGACAATCCTGGACGGCGATCTGCGGCTGGAAAGAGCTTGCGAGGAAAGCGAACGTTATTGCGAAGAGGCCGGACCGGCCTGCTTGCCCTGGACGGGCGGCGTGGCCTGGGCGACCGCGCCTTCGATCTTGCCCTCCTCGGGCTTGACCTTCTGCCCCGGCCGCGCACGCGGCAGGCCCTCGATCACGACGCGGTCGTCCGCCGTGAGGCCCGAGCGGATCACGCGCAAGCCCCGGACCAGCGGCCCGGTCTCGACGCGCTTGACCCCGACGGTGCCGTCGTCAGCCACCGTGAGCACGATCCTGTTGGACTGGTCGGCCGCGATCGCGCCGTCCGGGATGAGCAGCGCGTCGTGATCGCCGCCGTACAGCCGCAACCGGCCGAAGAAGCCCGGCGTCAACAGGCCGTCCTTGTTTTCGAAGATCGCGCGGCCGCGGATCGTGCCGGTCTTGGCGTTCACCACGTTATCGACGAAGTCCATCTTGCCTTCGTGCTTGAAATCGGTCTCGTCGGCGAGCCGGACCGCCACCGGGTTCGCCGCGTCGCGCGACGACGCGCGCTGGCCGGCCTTGGCCAATCGCAGATAGCGGATGAAGTCCGCCTCGCTGCCGTCGAAGACGAAGTGGATCGGATCGATGGTGACGATGGAGGTGAGCAGCGTCGCGCCGCTCTGACCGCCGGTGATCAGGTTGCCGGCGTCGACACGCTTGTCCGAGATGCGGCCGCCGATCGGGGCATGCACCTCGGTCCATTCCAGATTGAGCTGCGCGGTCTTCAGCGCGGCCTGGGCCGATTCCATCGCGGCCAGCGCATCGCGCTGCGTCGATTTCCGGGTATCGAACTCGCGTTCGGTGACGGTCTGGGTGCGAACCAGCGGCGTGGCGCGCTCGAGATCGAGATTGGCGATGTCGAGCTTGGCCTGGGTGCGGTCGAGCTCGGCCTTGGCCTGATCGACCGCCAGCCGGTACGGCCGCTGGTCGATGATGAACAGCAGGTCGCCCTGCTTGATGACCTGGCCGTCCTTGAAGTGGATCGAGTCGATGAAGCCCGAGACGCGGGCGCGCACCTCGACGGTCGCGACGGCGACAAACCGCCCGGTGTATTCATCCCACTCGGTGATGCGCTCCTGCAGCGGTTTCGAAACCGTGACGGCGGGCGGCTGGGGGGCCGAGCCTGCCGAACGATCGCCACAACCGCCCAAGGCAAGGGCCACCGAAAGACCCGCCAGTGTCAGGATCGCCCGCTTCATCACAGCCCCATTATTGCGTCGCAACAATTGCCGGCTTCACATATTCGCAGAAGCGCTGCCGTCCAGAGGCCATTCTTTCGTCTAGCGCAGAAATTTAAAGCCCGGTATCGGCGCACCTCCGCCAAATTCGCAGCACTGCAAACGCACCGGCGCGCGTCAGTCGCCCTTGGCCGACCTCGCCTCATGAATCGCCCGCCACACCCGATGCGGCGAGTAAGGCATTTCGAGCTTCTTCACGCCAGCCGCCTTCAGCGCATCGAGATATGCGTTGGCGAGCGCCGGCACCGAGCCGGTGGCGCCGGCTTCGCCCGCGCCCTTCGCGCCCAGCGGATTGAACGGCGACGGCACGCCGCAATCGATCAAAGTGATCGGCGAAAGATTCTCCGCCTTCGGCATGAAGTAGTCCATGAAGGTGCCGGACAGCAGCTGGCCGGTGTCGGAATCGTAGGCGATGTGCTCGCCGATGACCTGGCCGATGCCCTGCATCAGCCCGCCGTGAAGCTGGCCCTCGACCAGCTTGTGGTTGACGATGTTGCCGCAATCGTCGGCCGCGATGTAGTTGACGATCGCCGACGTGCCGGTGTCCGGATCGATCTCGACCTCGGCGATATGCGCGCCGCTCGGATAGGCGAACGCGATATCGAACATGATGTTGGTGTCGAGCGGATGGGTCGGCTGCTCCCAGCGCTTCTCGATCAGCACCTTCATGCTGACCGACAGATCCGTGCCGGCGACCCGATAGATGCCCTTGTCGAAACTGACGTCCGTGGGCGCGACCTCGAGCTCGGTCGCCGCGAGCTTCTTGCCCTTCTCGACGATCTCTTTCGCCGCGGCCTGCAGCGCCGCGCCATGGCAGATCAGCGAGCGCGAGCCGAAGGTGCCGACGCCGACGAGCTTCGGCGCGGTGGGCTCGTTGTAGCGCAGCTCGATGCGGTCCTCGGGGATGCCCAGCACCTCGGACACCAGCACCGGAAACACCGTCTCGTGGCCCTGGCCTGAAGGTCCGGCCTGCGAATAGAGCTCGAGCTTGCCGCCGGAGCCGACGCGGACCTCGACCTGCTCCTTGCCCATGCCGCCGGAAGGCTCGAGGAAGAGAGCCAAGCCAAGCCCGCGCAGCTTGCCCTTCTTCTGCGCGGCTTTTCTGCGCGCCTTGAAGCCGTCCCAGTCCGCCGCCTCGAGCGCGGTGTCGAGCAGCCGCGCCGGGTCGGCGCTGTCGTAGTTCGAGCCGGTCAGCGTCTTCAGCGGGAACGCATCCTTGCGCAGCAGATTGCGGCGACGGAGCTTGATCGAATCGATGCCGGTGATCTCCGCGGCCTCTTCGATCAGCCGCTCCCAGAGATAGGCGACGTTCGGCCGGCCGGCGCCGCGATAGGCCGTGGTCGGCGTGGTGTTGGTGAAGACGAGTCGATGCCGGCCGTGAATCGCCTTGATGTCGTAGAGGCTGATCGCCGAGCTGGTCGGCGCCGCGACCGTGTTGATGAGAGGCCCGGCGTTGGAGCAGAACGCTCCGAGGTTCACCAGCCATTCGACGCGCAACGCGAGGAATTTCCCCTTGGCGTCGAGCGCGAGCTCGCCCATCAGGTCCGCGCCGCGGCCATGATGGTCGCCGGACAGCGTTTCCGAGCGCGTGCCGAGCCACTTCACCGGCTTGCCGGTGCGCTTGGCGGCCAGCATCACGGCGAGGAATTCCGGATAGACCTCGTTACGGACGCCGAAGCCGCCGCCGACATCCATCGAGCGGATTTTGAATTTCTCCGGCGGCATGCCGGTGATGTTGGCGAGCGAGTTCTTGATGTCGCCGGCGCCCTGCGTCGGCATGCAGATCTCGAACGTATCGTCGGCCGCGCTGTAGAGCGCCGTGCAGGATTTCGGCTCCATCGGGTTGCCGGAAATCCGCTGCGCATGCAGCGTGACGCGCACCACATGCGCGGCGTCCTTGAAGCCCGGCTCGGTGCTGTCGCGGTTGCCGTATTCGTAATCGAAGGCGAGGTTGTCCGGATACTCCTCGTGCAGCGGCACCGCGCCGGCTGCCAGCGCGTCGCCCGGCTCGACGTAAATCGCCAGGTCCTCGTATTCGACTGCGACCAGCTCGGCGGCGTCCTGCGCGATGTTCTCGGTCTTGGCCACCACCAGCGCCACCGGCTCGCCGACGAAGCGCACACGGCCCTGCGCAAGGCCGGTCCGGAACGGCACGCGGAGCGAGCTGCCGCCGACGCCCTTGAAGAACGCCATCGCCGGCGCGCCCTTCCAGCCGGTGGCCGCAAGATCGGCGCCGGTCACGACGTCGAGCACGCCGGGCAGGCGCTTGGCCTCCTCGACGTCGATCCGCACGATCCGGGCATGCGCCCGGTCGGCCCGGACGAAGAATCCCGCGACCTGACCGTCGAAATGGTGATCGGATGTGTAACGGCCCCGGCCCGTGACCAAGCGAAGGTCTTCCCGGCGCCCTCTGAACTGATGTTCGGACAATTGCTGTTCCCGCGGCTTCCCGATGGCGACTTCCGAGGCCCACGCGATCGGAAGACGCCCAATTTATAAGGCCCCGCCCGTTTGCCTGTCCAATGCGGCGGCGTGCGGCGCAGCGCGCCGGACCAGCAGGCTCCGCATGGCCAGAGGGCGCCGCATGGCCGGCCGGGCGCCCGGCGGGACCTGCGAAAGGATATGGTAACGTGGCCCGTGCAAATCACTTTGGGTGCTGGCCCAAAGGTGAGGCCCGGCGCGTCGGTCCCCTGCGTTCGCAGTTGCGACAAGGCCCATCGAAGAATGACCCAAGCGGACCCGTCATCCCTGCCGCAAGCGCCTTCCGCCCGCGGGCGCAAAGCCTGGCATCACAGCATCGGCGGCAAGCTGCTGATCGCCTTCGGCCTGATTGCGGCGCTCACCATCGGCGCGACCTTCCTGTCGCTGGTCCGCTTCAACCAGATCGAGGGCGTGCTGCGTGAGCTGACCGACGTCAGCATGCCGGCGCTGAAGCAGTCGATCGACGTGCAGAGCCGCGCCATCGAGCTGATCGAGACCGCCAGCGAGGTCGGCGGTGCGCAGGACGAGCTCGAGCGCTTCAACGGCATGGCGACCGTCACCGAGCGCACCGGCAATCTCTGGCAGTCGATCGAGAAGCTCCGCACCATCGTTGCCGACGATCAGGCCATGGTGCCGATCCAGACGCTGATCGCGCGGATCGATGCCCAGGTCGGCGATCTCAACCGCACGGTCGGCGAAGGCATCGCGACGAGCCAGGTGCCCGCGAGGGTTTTCCAGCAGATCAGCAACTCGGCCACCGTCTCGCACCGCACGATCGGCGCGGCCGTCGAGCGGCTCAATCCGGCGCAGGCCGGCGCCGGCGACAGCGGCTTGACGCTCGCCGAGCTGCGCCAGTCCGCCGTGTGGGTGACGCAGCTCTACGAGCTGCGCAGCGAGTTCAACGAAGCGGTCCGCATCCTCAACAGCGTCCGCCAGGCCAACAGCGCCGACGCGGTGAAGACGCTGCGCGAGCAGTTCGATACGGTGTACGGCGGCGTCCAGAGCCATCTCGAACGGCTCGAGCAGATTCCCACCGTCACGGCCGACGAGAAGACTGCGCTCAAGGGCGCCGCTGCGGCCCTGAGCGCCCAGGCCACCGGCGACGCCGGCATCTTCGCGCTGCGCGAGCAGTTCCTGCGCACCAGGAGCAAAATCGCAACGATCACCAATTCGCTGCAGAGCGACGGCGCACAGTTGCGCGAAAAGATTGCCATCATCGTCGGCGAGGCCGAGACCAGGGCCTCGGAATCGCAGCGGCAGTCGGAGAGCGCCGTCGAGACCAGCCGCGTCTGGCTCCTGATCATCGCGCTATCGACGCTGATCGCCGCCGGCCTGATCGTCTGGTTGTTCGTGCATCGTTATGTGGTGTCGCGGCTCGATGCGCTGGCCGACAGCATGCTCGGCATCGCGCAGGGCAACCTCGCGGCGCCGATCCCGGCCGCCGGTCCCGACGAGCTTGGCGAGATGAGCCGCGCGCTGATGGTGTTCCGCGACAACGCCCGCGACATCCAGACCGCCCGCGACCAGGCGATCGAGGCGCGCGCCGAGGCCGAGGCGGCCTCGCGCGCCAAGTCGAGCTTCCTCGCCAACATGAGCCATGAGCTGCGCACGCCGCTCAATGCGATCATCGGTTACAGCGAAATCCTCGCCGAGGACGCCACCGACCGTGGCGACGAGGCGAGCGTCAAGGACCTGCAGAAGATCCAGTCCGCCGGCAAGCATCTGCTCGGCCTGATCAACAGCGTGCTCGACCTGTCCAAGATCGAAGCCGGGCGCATGGACGTCTATCTCGAGCCGGTCAATCTCACACAGCTCGTCGAGGAGGTGCGCGTGATGATCCAGCCGCTGGCCGAGAAGAACGGCAACCGGCTGACGATCGACTGCCCGCCCGACATCGGCTCGATGCGCACCGACCTGACCAAGGTGAAGCAGTCGTTGATCAATCTCCTGAGCAATGCCGCGAAGTTCACCGAGCAGGGCAATGTCGGCCTCACCGTGGTGCGGCAGACACGCGCCTCCGGCGACCGTCACGTGCTGTTCAAGGTCTCGGACAGCGGCATCGGCATGAGTGAGGAGCAGATTGGCAAACTGTTCCAGGCTTTCGCGCAGGCCGATTCCTCGACCACCCGCAATTTCGGCGGCACCGGGCTGGGCCTCGCCATCACCAAGCGCTTCGCCAATCTCCTGGGCGGCAACGTCACGGTCGACAGCAAGCCCGGGCTCGGATCGGTCTTCACCCTCGACGTGCTCGACCAATCGCTGGTGCATGCGCCGATGGCCGACGCCATCGCCACCACGGAGGGCGGTGCCGCAGGCCCGGGCCCGGACCAGGCGCTGACCGTGCTGGTGGTCGACGACGATCCCACCGTGCACGAGGTGCTGACCGCCACGCTTTCGAAACGCGGCTACCGCGTGATGCACGCCCGCGACGGCGCCGAGGCGCTCGACATCGTGCGCAAGACGCCGCCCGATATCGTCACGCTCGACGTCATGATGCCGAAGATCGACGGCTGGACCGTACTCGGCCGGATGAAGTCCGATCCGGCGCTGGCGCACATTCCGGTGATCATGCTGACTATCGTCGACGACCGCAATCTCGGCTGGTCGCTCGGCGCCTCCGAATACATGACCAAGCCGATCGACCGCGAGCGTCTGGTGGCGCTGGTGCGCCGCTTCACCGGCCGCGGCGCCGAGGCTGTCGTGCTGGTGGTCGACGACGACGCCGAGGTGCGCGACCTGGTCAGCACCACGCTCCACAACGCCGGGCTGAAGAGCGCCGAGGCGGTCAACGGCCGCGCCGCCCTCGACTGGCTCGGCGGCAATCCGCTGCCCGACCTGGTGCTGCTCGACCTGATGATGCCGGAGATGGACGGCTTCCAGTTTCTCGAACGGCTGCACGACAATCCGGCATGGCTCGATGTGCCGGTTGTGGTGCTGACCGCCAAGGACCTCACCGCCGACGAACGCGCCTATCTGGCGGAGCGCACCGTGCTGGTGCTCGGCAAGTCGGCGCAGCCGATCGCGAGCCTCGGCACCGCGCTCGCCGCCATTGCGAACCAGCGGCACAGAGCCGAAAAGATCGCTGCCCCTGTTCATAAATCGGAGGCTGTTTGAATCGAATCGAGTCTCTCTCGCCGTTCGTCCCCGCGGAAGCGGGGGCCCAGTTCTGCACAACAGCGGCTATCCCTTTGGGCAGAACTGGATTCCCGCTTTCGCGGGAATGAACGGAGATCATGATTTCAACTTCAACGGAATCGCAAATGCCAAAGATTCTTCTGGTCGAAGACAATGAGATGAACCGGGACATGCTGTCCCGAAGGCTTGCCCGCAGCGGCTTCGAGGTGGTGATCGCAGTCGACGGCGGCCAGGGCGTGGCGATGGCGTCGTCCGACAAGCCCGACCTGATCCTGATGGATATGAGCCTGCCCGTTATTGACGGCTGGGAGGCGACGCGCCGGCTCAAGGCGGATGCTGCGACCAAGACCATCCCGGTGATCGCGCTCACCGCCCACGCCATGTCGGAGGACAAGGAGAAGTCTCTCGCCGCGGGCTGCGACGACTTTGACACCAAGCCGGTCGAGCTGCCGCGGCTGCTCGGCAAGATCCAGGCGCTGCTCGGGAAGTAGCGCCGCCATGGTGCCGGCATGAACGCGAGCGACGGCGGCGAGCAAGGACGGCGCGTGCAGCGCGCGCTGCTGGCGCATCTGCGCCAGGAGTTCATCGCGCCGGCCACCGCCATCGTCGGCTACACCGAGATACTGATCGAGGACGCGAAGCGCCTTGCGCTCGACGCCTATCTCTCCGACCTCGAGCGCATCCGCAGCGCGGGCCACGCGCTGCACATGCTGCTGCAGTCGGTTCTTGCGCAAGAACACGCCGACGACACGGTGATCTTCGATCAGTCCAAGCTGCGGCACGATCTGCGCACGCCGATCAACGCCATCAAGGGCTATGGCGAGATGCTGGTCGAGGACGCCTCGGCGGGCAGCCACGACGTGCTGCTGGCCGACCTCGACAAGCTGCTCTCGGCCGCCGACGGCATGCTCAAGCGCATCGACGCGCTGGTGGATTTCCGCGGCGACTCCGCCGAAGGCGCGGGCCTCAAGCCCCATGCCGGGATCGGCGGCGTGATCGAGGCGGTGCGGGCGATCCGCACAGTCGGCTCGGGACCGGTCGGGCCGAACGTCCACGGCCGCATTCTCATCGTCGACGACAATCCGTCGAACCGCGAATTGCTCGGCCGCCAGTTGATGCGCGCCGGCCACACCATCGCCGAGGCCGAAGGCGGCCAAGCCGCGCTCGGCAAGCTCGAGACAGAGAGCTTCGACCTGATCCTGCTCGACCTGATGATGCCGGACATTTCCGGTTACGAGGTGCTGTGCCGCCTGAAGGCCGAGCCCGACACCGCCGAGGTGCCGGTGATCATGATCTCGGCGCTGGACGATCTCGACAGCGTGATCCGCTGCATCGAGGCCGGCGCGGTCGACTACCTGCTCAAGCCGTTCGACGCGACGCTGTTGCGCGCCCGGATCGGCGCGAGCCTCGAGAACAAGCTGCTGCGCGATCGCGAGAAGATCATGGTCGAGGAGCTGCGCCGCGAGAAGGCCCGGTCCGAAGACCTTCTGCTTTCGATCCTGCCGCGTCCGGTGGTCGAGCGCATCAATGCCGGCGAGACCATGATCGCCGACCATGTCGAGGAAGTCAGCATTCTGTTCGCCGATCTCGTGGGCTTCACCCAGATGGCCGGCCGCCAGACGCCCGGCGAGCTCGTGAAATTCCTCAATTCGGTGTTCTCGGCTTTCGACGCGCTGTCGGTCGAGTTCGGCGCCGAGAAGATCAAGACCATCGGCGACGCCTATATGGCGGCCTTCGGCCTGCCCGATCCGCGGCCCGACCACGCCGAAGCCGCCGTGCTGCAGGCCCGCGCCATGCTCAAGGAAATCGGCCGGTTTCGCACGCCCGACGGCGTCGCGATGAAGCTCCGCGTCGGCATCCACACCGGGCCCGCGGTGGCAGGCATCATCGGCCAGCGCAAGTTCTCGTTCGACGTCTGGGGCACCACGGTGAACATCGCCAGTCGCATGGAGTCGCTCGGCGAGCCCGGCCGGGTGCATGTCAGCGAAGCCGTGGCGCAGGCGCTCGACGGCCGGTTCGCGTTCGTCGACCGCGGGCTGATCGACGTGAAAGGCGCGGGCGCGATGCGGACGTTTTTTCTGGGTGATGCGGCGGAGCGCTGATCGCGCTGCTCCGGTGTCGCGCTCGTTGCCACTTGCACCGATGTCATCACCGGGCCGGCCTATTGCGCGCGCTGTCGCCCATCCACCGCTGTCATCACCGGGCCGCCGCGAAGCGGCGAGACCCGGTGATCCATGAGCGCTCGCGACGCGCGCCACTCTTACGTGAGGCTTCCGGTGTTGAGTCAGGGTCATGGCCCCCCGCGTCAAGCGCGGGGGTGACACCGTCTTTGGTGTGGTAGCGTCGGAAAACTCGGCGCTCTTTCCCCATTGAATTCACATTCCCCAGTGAATTCACACCCAAAACGCCAATAATATTTCCTTCTCTCTCAGACCCTGTAT
>CAKZHN010000537.1 GCA_936924235.1 uncultured Rhodoplanes sp.
GGACCCGACCGATGTTCATGAACAACCACTACGCGACGCTGTCCGGAGCACTCATCGCCTCGATGGTGATCATTCCGCTGCAGACCGTCATCCCCGAGGAGCTCGCCTTCCGCGGGGTCCTACACGGGGCGTTGGACCGCGCCTGGGGTTTCCGTGGCGTCGCCGCGGCCGGATCGCTGTTGTTCGGCCTCTGGCATATCGCCAGCTCGTTCGGGCTGACCAGTGGGAATGTCGGTTTCACCCGCATCCTCGGCGGCGGCGTGTTCGGCATGGTCGCGGGTGTGGTCGGCGCTCTGACGGTCCCGGTACCAGATGGGAAAATCATGCTGCTGATTGGTCAGGGACTGTTTGCAGCGTGCGCTTTGGTCGCCCTTTTTTACCCGGCGATTTGTCCGCTTTCGGACTGATCAAGCGGACGGCGCTGATCCCAGGAATGCTAAGGCCGGCGGGCGGCTCCGGCATGCCGGCCGATGGCGGCTGATGTCCAAGCAGTCCGTATGGGCCGCGGCGAGCCAGCAAGGCTCGTCGTGCGGCCATGGCGTCACAAATTCGCCCATCCGCCTGCCTACCCAATGCCAAAGGGTTGATCGGGTGGGGCTTGCCGACCGGATTTCTCTTTTGGTACAGCCACTTCAGCCTTTTTGGACTCGGGGGCTTCGATTTCGGGCGCTAGGGGCCTGGCCGTACCGGCCGGGCTTTGGGCCATCGGGGACGCCATGACGACACGTGATGATCGCGATCTTTCCCGCCGCACCGTGCTGCGCGGGCTGACGCAGGCCGCAGCCGCGGCCGGCGGGCTGGCGGCCACCCAGGCCTTCGGCCAGGACGCGATGCTCGACGCGCTGATCAACCAGAACGTGACCGGCGACTACGGCCAGGGCTTCGATTCCGGCTCGCGCAACATCCAGATGCCCAAGGCGTCGCTTCCGACGCTGTCGCCCGCGACCGTCGAGCACACCGCGCAGGCCATCGAGCATTTCAACGGCATCGTGACCAAGGGCGGCTGGCCCGAGGTGGCGAAGTCCGACCGGCTCCGCCTCGGCAGCCGGCAGCCCGCGGTGATTGCGCTCCGCCAGCGGCTGATCGCGTCGGGCGATCTCGACGCCAATGCCGGCGTGACCGACATCTACGATTCCTACGTCGAAGCCGCAGTGCGGCGCTTCCAGGCCCGGCACGGGCTGTCGGTCGACGGCATGGTCAAGGACCAGACGCTGAAGGCGCTGAACGTGCCGGCGCAGGTGCGGCTTGCCCAGTTGCAGACCAACCTGGTGCGGCTGCGCAGCATGAGCGGCAATCTCGGCGCGCGCTACGTGCTGTGCAACATCCCGGCGGCGCGCATCGAGGCGATCGAAAGCGGCGTCGCGGTGTCGCGGCACACGGCGGTGGCCGGCAAGCCCGACCGGCCGTCGCCCGACATCAACAGCAAGATCGTCGAGGTCAACTTCAACCCGTACTGGACGGTGCCGGTCTCGATCGTGCGGCGCGACCTCATTCCGAAAATGCAGGCCGAGCCGGATTACCTCACCAACAACCACATCCGCATCTTCGACATGCGCGGCGAGGAACTCACGCCGTCGCAGATCAACTGGTATTCGCAGGAGGCGGTGAGCTACCGCTTCAAGCAGGATCCGGGCGATTTCAACTCGCTCGGCTCGATCCGCATCAACTTCCCGAGTAAGGACGGCGTGTACATGCATGACACGCCGCTGAAGAACCTGTTCGGCGAGGACCAGCGTTTCCATTCGTCGGGCTGCGTGCGCGTGCAGAACGTGCGCGAGCTGGTGAACTGGCTGCTGACGGAGACCCCCGGCTGGTCGCGCCAGGAGATCGACGCTGTGATCAAGAGCGGCGAGCGCAAGGACGCGCGGCTGTTGAAGCCGGTGCCGCTCTACTGGGTCTATGTCACGGCTTGGGCGACCCCGGACGGCGTCGTCCAGTTCCGCGACGACATCTACAACCGCGACGCCGCGGGACCTGCAGCTTCGGCGTCGACTCGGCGCGGCTAGCCTCGCTCACTTGGGCACGACAGCCTTCGCATTGTCGCTCGAAAAAACTGCCGGCACGTCGAACTTGCCGGTCTGCAGGTCATACCGGCAGTGCCAGCCGTTCACCACGCCGGTCTGCATCGGTTTGCGGCCCTTGACGTCGGCATCCGCCGACAGGCCGATCAGAAGGTAGCGGTTCGCGGGCCAATCGACGCCCAACTCGCGATAGTTCTCCTTGAGGCCCCGCAGCAGATACGCCGAGTCGTGATACTCCGGCGCCTTCACGAGCTTTCGCCAGTCGGGCCGCGTCTTCAGATAGTCCCACGCCAGATCGCCGAGCGGCTTCCTGCTCGCGCGCACGTAGCCCTGCGGCTTGAGGCGGTACAGATGGAGCGTGGAGGTGCCCGAGCCGATCTTTTGCACGCGAACGATCCATTTCAGATCGTTCGTGAAGATGAAATCCGCCGCATAGCCGGCCGGCTCCGGATCAAGCTGCGTGAGTTTGCCCTGCCGGCGCACCCAGAATTGCCATTTCCAGTCGTCCGTATCCTTGTTCAGGTATTGCTCGATCGTTGTCGCGCCGTCCGGCGATTTCTGGGTGAATCTCTCGTCGATGCTGTAACCGGCGGGCGGAGCCGCCGGCCGCGCGGCGGCCACGCCGCTGCAGGCGCCGATGCTGCAGACCAAGAACAGGCCGATCCAAGCTGTCCTGCCCGTCATTTTGTGGCTCCTTTGACCCGGTCTCACGGTTAGTCGCGCAGGTCCCGATCAAGTTCATGGTGGGTGGTGGACCGCCGTTCCGCCTCGGCATAACCTGATCGAAAGTCAGGTTATGGGAGGACGTCATGGCTGACGCAGCGCTCGCCGAGCTTGCCTCGCGTTTCATCAAGACTGACTCGTTGCCCTGGGTCTCGACCGGTCCGGGCAACAAGATGAAGGTGATCTACAGCGATCCGGCCACCGGCCTTCTGACCATCATCGCCCGGCTCGAGCCCGGATCCGGAATTCCTGCGCACGTGCACGAGGACCTCGAGCAGACCTACGTGCTCGAAGGCTCGCTGGTCGATGACGAAGGCGAATGCACCGCCGGCAATTTCGTCATCCGCGCCAAGGGCAGCCGCCATTCGCCGACGGCGCCGAACGGCTGCACCATGCTGGTGTTCTTCATGAAGCCGACGGCGGGGCTCAAGAAGGCCCTGCAGTCGGCCGCTACTGCGGCTTGATGTTCATCTCGCCGATCAGCCGGCCGTAGATCTCGGACTGGCGCTGCAGATGGGCGTCGAAGTCGGCGCCGCAGATCGCATTGGGATAGAGCGCCTGGGCGACGAGCTTCGCCTTGACGTCCGGAGCGAGCAGCGCCGAGCGGACCCAGTCGATGAGCTGCGTCACGGTTTCTTTCGGCGTCTTGGCCGGCGCGACCAGCCCGAACCACACGTCGGTCTCGAAATCCTTGTAGCCGGACTCCGCCACGGTCGGCAGATCGGGCAGCGGCTCGATATGCTTCGCCGCCATGGTGGCGATGGCGCGGGCCTTGCCCGCGATCACCTGCTCGCCGATCTCCGACCAGTTCAGCACCCCCGACGTGACGTGCCCGCCGATCAGCGCGTTCACGGTGGTCGAGCCGCCGGGGTAGGGCACGTAGGTCAGGTTGATGTTCGCGAGCTTCTTGAACCGTTCGATGCCGAGGTGCTGGGTGGTCTGCGGCCCGACGCTCGCGATCGACAGCTCGCCGGGTTTGGCGCGGGCCGCGTCGACGAAATCGGCGAGCGTGCGGTACGGCTGCGTGCTGTTGACGACGATGATCTGCGGCGTCGAGACGAGGTTGCAGATCGGCTCGAAGCTCGTGCGCGGATCGTAGCTGACCTTGCGCAGGATCGAGCTGATGGTCATGCCGTTGTTGTTCATCAGCAGCGTGTTGCCGTCCGGCGCGGCGCGCGCCGCGGCCTCGGCCGCGATGATGCCGCCGGCGCCGGGCCGGCTCTCGATGATGACCGAGACCCCGTGCGCGTTGCTCACGTGATCAGCCAGCAACCGGGCGAGCAGGTCGATGCTGCCGCCCGGCGGCACCGAGATGATGATGCGGATGGTGCGTCCGGCCTGCGGCCAGGCGGCGCGGTCAGGCGTCAGGCAAGCGAAGCCCGCCAACGCCAAGGTGATAATCGTGGCAAGAAACTTCCGCATCGGCGTTCTCCCGGAAAGACCGCCTTGAGTTTTTGGCCTCGGATTGAGTATGCGACTTAGCTGGGCCGTATAACCATAAATTTTTGATGCCGTCCCGGCGACCTACGTTCGGTTGGGTTTGCCGACGAAGCCATCACCGTGGCCGGCTTCCTTGGCAGCCCAGCCGCCCGCGACACGCCCGCTGAATATCGAAGGCCCGAGCATTGTGCCTTCAAGCCCCGCGCGGCCGTTGATGTGGCCACCCGCCATGCCCGCGACCTCGCCGGCAGCGTAGAGGCCTGCGATCGGCTCGAAATGCTTGTCGAGCACACGACATTGCAGGTCGGTCTTCACGCCGCCGAAGTTCTTGCGCGCCATCGGGAAGATCTGCATCGCGGTGTAGGGCGGTGTGTCGAATGGCTTCGATTGCTTCAGAGGCTTGCCGAACTCTGGCTCGTTTTTCAGCCCTTGGGCAAAGGCGCCGTTGTAGCGTTCGACCGTGGCGAGGAATGTCGGCGCATCGACTTCGATTCGCTGCGCCAACTCGGCGAGCGTGTCAGCCTTGCGCACATACGGCGAGTTCGCCAGCAGCTCCTCGACCTTGTCGCGCAGAATCTTGTCGCCCTGCTTGTAGTACGGGTCGGCCACTTGCATCGCCTTGGTCATCGCCGCGTCCATGATCGCCCAGGCGTATCGAGGTGTTTGCGCCATGACGGCGGGCGAAGCCGAGTTGCCTCCAGATACGTCTTCATTGTGGAAGCGGCAGCCCTGCTGGTTCACCCAGATGTAGCCGGGCACCTGGCGCACTGCGAGGCCACGCGCCTGTGCCGGATCGCGATAGTCGGGCGTCGCATAGACATAGAACCAGTTGTGATCCATGTGGGTCAGATAGCCGCCGGCTTCGCGAACGAGCTTGTGTCCGCTTCCGGTCGAGCCTGGTCCTGAGCCGACCAGCACCTTGTCGTTGCGTAGTTCCGGGCTGTTCTCCAGCACCATCGCGAGATTCGAGTTGAAGCCACCTGTTGTCACCACCACGGTCTTGCTCGAAACCGTGACCGGTTCGCCGGAGAGGGTGCGGCCCTCGACGCCGGTGACGCGGCCATCCTCGATGGTCAGCTTCGTGATCTCGGTGCCTGCGACCAACTCGCCGCCCTTCTTGCGGTAGCCGTCGATGAGCGCGTCCATCAGGCCCAGACCCGCACCTTCGGCGCGCGTCCAGCGGCTGACCGAATTGCCCTCCTGAATCTGAACTTCGGCCCATTTGGCGCCAAGGCCTTCCGCCCAGTCGTGAAGGTCGTGCTGGCTGTGCTCGATGTAGTAGCGCGCCCACACCATGTCGGCGGAGGGCCCGCCCCAATCCATCCAGTCCTTGAAGGCGAGGTCCGGGTTGTCCTCGATGCCTTTCTTGCGCTGCAAGGTCGAGCCGACGATCAGGCAGCCGCCGCCAGAAATCCGCGCTGCGCCGCCGGGCTCCGTGCCCTTCTCGAAGGCGATCACGCTGGCGCCGGCGTCACGCGCCTCGATGCCGGCCGCAATGCCTGCGCCGCCTGCACCGATGATGGCGACGTCGGTCTCGTACTGCATGCCGGGCATCCTCTCACTCCCCGATGGCCGCCGCACGATGGGGGAGTGCGCCGCTCGGGATTGTCTGTGGCGCATTGTTGAGCTTCTCGATCGCAAAGCCCGCGGCGGCCTTGTAACCTGCCATGAATTCGGTGCGCTCCTTCGCCGGGATCACGTCGTCGATATTCTCGAATGTGCCGCCGCAGCGCTCGTCCACCATGTTGAGCAGCCCGAACGGCCCCGCGCCGCGGTTGCGCAACACCACCTGCCCAATCGGTCCGCAAAATTTCTTGTCGAAGGTCTCGAGCGCTGTGGGCGTCACGCCGTGCTCGATCATGCAAGCCCCCAGCACGCGGGCGTCGACGATCGCTTGGCTGCCTCCGTTCGATCCGGTCGGGTACATCGGGTGCGCAGCATCACCCATCAGCACCACCGGGCCGTCCTGCCACGTCGGGATCGGGTCACGATCGATCATCGGGTTCTCAAAGGCGCTGTCGGCACGCCGGATCAGGTCCGGCACGTCGAGCCAGTCCCAGACCCAGCCGTCGAAGTGATGCGCGAACTCGGCCGTCTCGACCTGCCGGAACCAGCCCCGCTGCTTCCAGCCCTCGCTGTTGTCCATGGTCACTTCGGCGATCCAGTTGATCATCGAAAGGCCGGTCGCCGGATCGGGATGCGAGATGGGATAGAACACCACGCGCTGGCGATGCGTGCCGAGACCAACGAACGAAGAGCCGGTGCGGATCGGTTTGCCCCAGGTCATGCCGCGCCACATCACCGCGCCGCCCCAGTGGATCGGCGGCTGCGTCGGGTGCATCTGAGCCCGCACGGCCGAGTTGATGCCGTCGGCGCCGATCAACAGCGCGCCGTTCGCCTCGGTGGTCGATCCGTCGGCACGCTCGATCAGCGCGGTGACAGAGCCGTCAGCATTCTTGCGGTACCCGGTGACGCGGTGCCCAAGCCGGACCGCATTGCGTCCGGCCCGCTCGACCAGCTTGTCGTACAGGAGCATGTGGAAGCGGCCGCGGTGCACCGCGTATTGCGGCCAGTTGTAACCGGCGAGCAAGCCGCGTGGCTCCGAGTAGATGTCGTTGCCATTGAGCCCCACCAGAGCCCATTCTTCGGCAGGTAAGCCCACGCTATCGAGGTCGGCTTGCGTGATGCCGAGGTCGTAAATCTCGCGCACGGCGTTCGGCTGCAAATTGATGCCGACGCCGAGCGAGCGCATCTCGCGCACCGCTTCGAATACGATGCATGGCACGCCGATTTGGTTGAGCGTCAGCGCCGTTGCCAGCCCGCCAATGCCGCCGCCGGCGACAATTACCAGATTATTCGTCACACGCTGGACCTAGTCTACTCTTGATGGATTTGATTATCCTTTTGGACGGCGTCGGTAGCAAGCGGCCTTCGGCCATCGAGCAGGAACATAGCAACTATTGGGGCTAGCCTGTTTTCTTCAAGGCCTCCCGCACCGCGGGCGCGACCTTCGTCCCAAACAACTCGATCGACCGCATGGTCAAGGCATGCGGCATGGTGCCGACGCTCATCTGCATCAGATAGCGCTGATGGCCGAGCTTCTCGTGCTGATAGAGGATCTTCTCGATCACCTGTTCGGGGCTGCCGATCATGAGATGGCCCTGCAGCGGCAGGCCGGCATTGAACTGCGCCCGCGTGGTCGGCGGCCAGCCGCGCTCGCGGCCGATATGGCTCATCTGCGCGGCATAGCTCGGGAAGAACTCGTCGGCAGCTTGCTGCGAGGTGTCGGCGACGTAGCCGTGGGTGTTGAGGCCGACCGGCAGCGTGCCTGGATCGTGGCCGGCATGCGCCGCGGCCTTGTGGAACAGCTCGACGAAGGGCGCGAAGCGCTCGGGGTGCCCGCCGATGATCGCCAGCGCCATCGGCAGGCCCAAGGTGCCCGCGCGAGTGGCCGACGGCGGATTGCCGCCAACCGCCACCCAGATCGGGATCTTGTGCGGCGTGCGCGGATAGACCGCCTGCTTGTGCAGAGCAGGGCGGTGCCGGCCCTCCCAGCTGAGACGCTCATGGTCGCGGACCGCGATCAGCAATTCGAGCTTCTCGGCGAACAACTCGTCGTAGTCGTTGAGGTCGTAGCCGAACAGCGGGAAGGACTCGATGAACGAGCCGCGTCCGGCCATGATCTCGGCGCGGCCGCCGGACAGAAGATCGAGCGTGGCGAACTGCTCGTAGACCCGCACCGGATCGTCGGAGCTGAGCACCGTCACCGCGGTCGAAAGCCGGATGCGCCTGGTGCGTTCTGCCGCCGCGGCGAGCAGCATCTGCGGCGCCGATGCGAGAAAATCCGGCCGGTGATGCTCGCCGATGCCGAACACGTCGAGGCCGACCTGGTCGGCCAGCGCGATCTCTTCCATCAGGTCGCGCAGTCGCTGCGCCGGATCGAGCAGCCGGCCGGTGCTGGGGTCGGGCGTGTTCTCGACAAACGTGTAGACACCGATATCCATCGACGATCGAACCTTTCGGGTGGGCAGAACGCCCACAGATAGTGGAACTTGATGCGATACGCGAGCCGCTGGCGCGACGACACATGCGCGGGCTAACCTCGCGGCTGGAGAAATGCGTCATGCGAAGCGTCAGAAGAACGCCGTTGCTCTTGATCCTGGCCGTGCTGGCGTTCGCCGCGGCTCCCGCGCAGGCCGATCCCGCCGCCGACTACCCGAACGGGCCCGTGAAGATCCTGGTGCCCTTCGCGGCCGGCGGCCCCACCGACGTGGTGGCGCGCATCCTCGGCGAGCTTCTCTCGACGCGCTGGGGCGGCAAGACCGTGGTGATCGAGAACCGCCCCGGGGCCGGCACCATCGTCGCCACCGCCGCAGTCGCGAAATCCGCGCCTGACGGCCTGACGCTGCTGATGGCGACCAACACGCTGCTGATCAACCCGGCGATCAGCCATTCGCTGCCCTACGACACCGCCAAGGAGCTCGCGCCTGTCAGCATGATCGCGGTCCAGCCGGTGGCGCTGGTCGCCAACAAGTACTTCGAGGTCAAGACCGTCGCCGACGTGGCCGCAGTCGCGAAGAAGCAGCCGATCAACTACACCTCGCCCGGGCCGCGCGGCGTGGGCGATCTCGCCGGCCAGATGCTGCGCCAGCGCGCCGGCATCCCGATCCAGAACTTCACCCACATCAACTACAATGGCAGCGCGCCGGCGCTGACCGACGTCATTGCCGGCCGCGTGCCCCTGATGTTCGACATCTGGCATTCGGCGCGGCGCTACGTCGAGACCGGCGAATTGAAGCTCGTCGCCAGCGCCAGCGCCGACCGGCTGCCCGGAGCCGAGAACGTGCCGACCATCGCGGAGACCTATCCGGGCGTCGACGTAATCGCCTTCAACGCCATCATGGCGCAGGGTGGCACGCCCGAGCCGATCGTCGATAAGCTCTCGGCCGACATCCGCGCCATCGTCGCGTCGGATATCTTCCTGGATCGCGTGAAGAACCTCGGCATCAATGCCTATGGCAACGCGCCGTCCGAGCTGCGCGCCTGGATGACGAAGGAAATGGCGCGCTGGAAGGAGGTCGCCCAGGCCTCCAACATCAAGGGCGATTGAACGCATGTCCGACTTGGGTGCCATCGATTGCGACGTCCATCCGAGCGTGACGGACGTCAACGTGCTGCTGCCATATCTCGACACGTTCTGGCGGGACTCGGTCGTCGACCGCGGCCTGAGCTCGCTCGACAGCAACAGCTATCCGCTGAAATCGCCGCTCACCGCGCGGCCGGAATGGCGCGGCAAGAACGGTCTTGCCGCGACCGATGCCAAGCAGGTGGCCGACCAGGTGTTCGGCCGCTGGCAGTCGGGCACCGCGATCCTCAACTGCCTCTACGGCGTGCAGCTCCTGTTCAGCGAGGACATGGCGGCGGCGTTCTGCCGGGCGATCAACGATTGGATCGCGAAAGAATGGCTCGATCGCGATCCGCGGCTTCGCGCCTCCATCGTGGTGCCGATGCAGAGCCCCGAATACGCGGTCGACGAGATCGAGCGGCTCGCCAACGACAAGCGCTTCGTCCAGGTGCTGGTGCTGGTGCTGCAGGAGGTGCCGCTCGGCCGCCGCCAGTTCTGGCCAATCTACGCGGCCTGCGAGCGCCACGGCCTGCCGCTCGGCATCCACGCCGGCTCGGCCTACCGCAACCCGGTCACGTCGCTCGGCTGGCCGACCTGGTACATCGAGGACTACGCCGCGCAGTCGCAGGGCTTCCAGTCGCAGATGGCGAGCCTGATCACCGAGGGCGTGTTCGCCAAGCACCCGGGCCTGAAGGTCGTGCTGATGGAGTCCGGCGTCACCTGGCTGCCGGGCTTCCTCTGGCGCTTCGGCAAGTTCTGGCGCGGGCTTCGCACCGAGGTGCCCTGGGTCGACCGCGCGCCGTGGGAGATCGTGCGCGACCATTTCCGGCTGACCATGCAGCCGTTCGACGCGCCCGACGGTCGCGAGGCGGTCGAGCGCGCCATCGAGCACCTGCGCTCCGACGACATCCTGCTCTATGCCTCGGACTATCCGCACTGGCAGTTCGAGGGCGACGCCGTGGTGCCGGACGGTTTTTCGCCGGCGCTGCGGAAGAAGATGTCGGTCGACAATCCGCTCGCGACCTATCCGCGGCTCAAGATGTAAAGCCGCTGTCTCGCCGTCATGCGCGGGCTTGACCCGCGCATCTCGATTAGGTGGGCACAGTGCGTCCCTAAGCGAGATGGCCGGGACAAGCCCGGCCATGACAGTAGCTGGTGGTGTTTATTTCACTACTCACAACAGCCCCGGCAGCTCCCGCAGCTCGCCCGCGTTGAGGTCGGAGATCGCGCGGAACGCCATGCCGCCACGGCACCAGCTTGCGATGCTGTAGCCTTCCGCCGTCTCGATCTTCACCGGATCGGTGTCGTTGCTCGGCCAGATGAACACGTTGATCTGGTGCAGGCGCTTCTTGTAGACGACGACCGCGACACGCTTGCCGTTGATGTAATCGAGCCGGCCGCCGACCAGCTGATAGCCCTCGGCGCTGAGGTCCTTGACCACCGGCGTGAACTCGAGCCGGCCCGCGAACCACGGCTTCACATTGTGCTGGTCGTTGGACACCACCTGCACGGTGCTGTCCTGGATCAGCGAGCGCACATGAGCAGCCAGCACATCGCGATTGATCAGCTGCTGATTGTCGACCGTCTGCAGATGCCACCAGGTCCCGGACACCGAGACCATGCAGACCACCAGCATGGCGGCCATCTGGCGAAGGGTAGGGGCCCAGCCGCCGGTCATCGCCGCGAGCTTCGCCGCCAATGACGCCGGCACCGCCTCCTCGGCCACCATCTCGGCCATCCCGGACTGCTGCTCGACCTCGAGCCTCGCCTGGATGCGCCGCGCGAGCCCCTGCGGGGCGCGTTCGCGCGCCGTCACAAGCTTGGCGCTCAGATCTTTCATCTCGTCGCGATAGCGCGCGCAGTCCGGACAGTTCTCGGCATGCTCGGCGACGCTCTGGCGTTGTCCGCTCGACAGCTCGCCGTCGAGCATCGCGCCGATGCGCTCGCGCGCGTGGTCACAGCGCATTCTCGTTCTCCTTCTGCATCAATCCCGTCAACAGCTCCTTGAGCTGCTCGCGTGCCCGCGACAGCCGCGACATCACCGTGCCGGCCGGCACGCCGATCACGGCGGCGATCTCCTGGTAGGACAGGCCTTCGAATTCGCGGAGCACGATCACTTCGCGGAACGCCGGCGTCAGCTCGGCCAGCGCGCGGCGCACCAGCGTGCGCTCGCCGTCGCTGATCAGCACGTCCTCGGCCGAGGGTTCGTCGCTCGCCGGCTCGAACGCCGGACCGGGTTCGCCGTCGCGGCGCCCCAGCGCATCCTCGATCGACACCACGTTGGCGTTGCGCTTGCGCACCGACAGCCAGCGATAGGCGACGTTGCGCACGATGGTTAACAGCCAGGGCCGGATGTCGCCGCCCTGGAATTGGCCGAAGGCTTTGAAGGCGCGCAGATAGGCGTCCTGGACCACGTCCTGGGCGTCCGCGCTGTTGCGCGTCAGCCAGTACGCCAGGTTGTAGGCCGCATCGATGTGCGGCAGCGCTTCGGTGTCGAAATCGCGAGAGTTCGGCATGTGACAATTCTCTGACAGCGGCGCTTTTCAGGGTTTCGCGTCAACTCAACTCAATGTGACTCAGGGAAGGGCGCGTTTATTCCAGGCCTTAGCCTGGTACCGCGGCGGGGCCTGTCCCGGCCCGGTACCGGGGGCGGGAATAAACCACCCCCATGACGAGTCTCCCGGGTGTCGTTCTCTTCAAGCTGCGCGCAGCAGAAATCTTATCCACACAGGGAGCTCCCATGCTCAACCTCAACCGTCGTCAATTCGTCACATCGACCGCATTCGCCGCGGCCCTGGGCTTCACCGGCAAGCTCGCCGTGTCGCCGGCTTTCGCCCTGCAGGACGTGCCCGATCCCAAGCCGGGCTTTCATAAGTACAAGGTCGGCTCCATCGAGGTGACCGCGCTCTATGACGGCATCTGGCGCAAGCCGCACGATCCGGGCTTCATCCGCAACGCGTCGGTCGACGAGACCAAGGAGGCGCTGGAGAAGGCCCACCAGATCACCGAGTTCATGCCGATCCCGCTGACCGTCGTGGTGCTCACCATCAACGGCCAGCACATCATGGTGGACTCCGGCTCGGGCGCCGGCCAGTGGCAGCCGACCGCGGGTCATATCGCGGGTTACATGCAGCAGGCGGGCATCGATCCGAAGTCGATCAAGAAGATCCTGATCTCGCACTTCCACCCGGATCACATCTTCGGCCTGCTCGAAAAGGGCACCAACAAGCCGATGTTCCCGGACGCGGAGCTCATCGTCACCTCGACCGAATACAAGTGGTGGACCGAGGAAGGCCGCGTCGAGAAGCTGCCGGATGCCCGCAAGGATCTCGGCCGGCGCATCCAGGCCTCGTTCCCGAGCTGGAAGAACTTCACGCTGATCGATGGCGAGAAGGAGGTTGCGTCGGGCGTGCGCCTCGTCAACGCGCCGGGCCACACCCCGGGCCACGCAGCCTTCCATGTCAGCTCAGGCAACAAGCAGCTGATGATCTCGAACGACGTGGCCTATGTGCCGGCGCTGCTCGCGCCGCATCCGGATTGGCAGGGCACCTACGACCAGGACGGCCCGCTCGCGGTGACGACCCGTCACAAGCTGCTCGACCGGGTGATAGCCGACAAGATGATGATTTGCGGCGCGCATTTCCCGTTCCCGGGCACCGGCCAGTTCGTCAAGGACGGAGACCACTACGCGTTCACGACGGTGTCGGCCTAAAGCCGCTCAGCCGCCACAACAATCCAACTGCGATCGATCGGGACGGATGCGTCCCGATCGAGCCGGCCTCTCTCGGCCTTCTTGATCCACGTCTGAAAGGAAAGACCCATGAGGAATCTTCGTTCGACACTGATTGCCTTTGCCCTGCTCACCGGCGTTGCCGCGACGCCTGCGCTCGCCGTCGACAACATGAACTCGACGGACG
Organism: uncultured Rhodoplanes sp.; assembly: GCA_936924235.1. Classification (GTDB taxonomy): domain Bacteria; phylum Pseudomonadota; class Alphaproteobacteria; order Rhizobiales; family Xanthobacteraceae; genus Z2-YC6860. The sequence continues at coordinate 13,227 of CAKZHN010000537.1, forward strand.
CCCCCGACCTCACCGCGGTGCGCGCCCAGATCAAGGCGAAGGACTGGAAGGGCGCCATCACCGCCCTCAACCACATGATCGACACCGGCATTCAGCACGCCGACGTCTACAACCTCTTGGGCTTCAGCCTGCGCAATTCGGGCGACATGAAGGGCGCCCAGACCTATTATGCCAAGGCGCTGGACTACAACCCCGAGCACAAGGGCGCGCTGGAGTATCAGGGCGAGATGTTCGTGAAGCTCGGCCAGTTCGACAAGGCGCAGGCCAATCTGACCAAGCTCGCGAAGCTCTGCCCGCAGGGCTGCGAGGAACGGGAAGACCTCGAAGAGGCGATCAAGACCAAGGTCGTCAAAGAACACTAAGTCCAAGCATCATGAACGACCCGCTGAACGACACGCTGGCGCCTGCGGCTGATGCCGCAGGCCGTATCTTGCTCGCTGGGCTTTTTCTCTACGAAGCCTACGTCAAGCTACACGCTTACGGTCCTGCCGTGCAGTACGCGGCGGCCTTCGGTGTGCCGTCGGTGCTGCTGCCGGCCGCGATCGCGGTCGAGCTTGGCGGCGGCACGTTGCTGGTGCTCGGGCTCCTGACGCGGCTCGCCGCTCTTGCGCTGGCGGGCTTCTGCCTGATCACTGCTTTCGTTTTTCACACTAAGTTCAGCGACACCAACCAGGTGCTGCATTTCGGCAAGGACATTGCGCTGGCCGGCGCCTTCCTGTTTGTCGCAGGCCGCGGCGCCGGGCGTTTTTCGCTCGATGCGCTGATCGCCCGATGGCGGAACCGGCCTTAAGTTGGCCGGTTTAGACCTGAAAGCCGGCATGCTATAATTGGTCGGCGGCCGGCGAATCCCGGCTGCCCACTCCGCCAATGGGCCGAACTGGCCCGCAAGGGAGGCCGCGCATGAACATCGAAGTCCGGGCGAAGGAGCGGTCGCAGAAGACCAGGCTCGACATCGTCGACTGCGATTTCCATCCCAAGCTCACGCTCGAGCAGATGAAGCCGTTCCTCTCCAATCAGTGGTGGAGCTATCTGCAGACCTACGGCAACCGCTCGCGGCATGGCTACGCCAAGGGCTACGCCTATCCGAAGATGACGCCCCAGGCTGCGCGCCGTGACGCCTGGCCGCCGGGCGGCGGTCTGCCGGCGAGCGATCTCGAATTTGTGCAGCAGCAGCACCTCGACTTCTACGGGATCAGCGCCGCGATCATGAACCCACTGTCGCCGACCGGGCAGGGCGACCAGAACATCGAGCTGTCGGCCGCCATGGCCGCCGCTTCGAACGAGGCCCAGGTCGCGAACTGGACCGCGCGCGAGCCGCGCTGCAAGTCCTCCATCGTGGTGCCCTACGAGGACGGCGTCGCGTCCGCCAAGGAGGTGCGCAAGCACGCCGGCGACAAGAACTACGCGCAGGTGTTCATGCTGAGCCGCACCGGCGAGGCCGCGGGCCGCAAGCGCTACTGGCCGATCTACGAGGCCGCGGTCGAGGCGGGGCTCCCCATCGGTATCCACGCGTTCGGCTATTCGGGCTGGCCCATGACCGGCTCGGGCTATCCGTCGTTCTACATCGAGGAAATGACCGAGCACGCCGTCTCGGCTCAGTCCATGGTGACGAGCTTCATCATGGAGGGCGTGTTCGAGCGCCTGCCCGAGTTGAAGGTCGTGCTCATCGAGTGCGGCTTCGGCTGGCTGCCGGCGCTCGGCTGGCGGCTCGACAAGCACTGGAAGCGGCTGAAGGACGAGGTGCCGCATCTGAAGAAGGCGCCGTCGGAATATATCCGCGAGCATTTCTGGGTCACCACCCAGCCGATGGAGGAGACCGAGAACCCCGACCAGCTCCTCGAGGTGATGAACTGGATCGGCATGGACCGGATCATGTTCTCCAGCGACTACCCGCACTGGGACTTCGACGATCCCTTCGTCACGCTACCGCCGTCGCTCACCGACGAGCAGCGCCGCGCGATCTACGCCGGCAACGCACGGGCGCTGTACAAGCTGTAACGCGTACCGAGATGGCCAAGAAGCACGTCGTCGCCGCGTTAGGCGAAATCCCGCCCGGTGGCCGCAAGCTCGTGTCGGCCGACGGCCGCGCCATCGTGGTGTTCAACCTCGACGGCGAGTTTTTCGCATTGTCGAACCGCTGCCCGCATCGCGGCGGCAGCCTGTGCGAGGGCAATCTCACCGGTTTGGTGCTGTCCGAGGAGCCCGGCCACTACAACTACACCCGCCGCGGCGAGATCATCCGCTGCCCCTGGCACGCCTGGGAGTTCGACATCCGCACCGGCAAGTCCTGGTGCGATCCGGAGAAGATCAAGGCGCGCCGCTTCGGCGTCTCGGTGGAGAAGGGCGCCAAGCTGATCGAAGGCCCCTACGTCGCCGAGACATTCCGCGTCAGCGTCGAGGACGACTACGTGGTGGTCGAAGCCTGACGCCTCGATTACTGTGGTGCCATGCGGGGCGGCATCAAGCGGCGGCAATTCATTCAACTGCTCGGTGGGGTGGGCGCCGCGTGGCCGCTGTCGGCCCGTGCGCAGAACGCTCGCCTGCCGGTGATCGGCTATCTCAGCAGCAAGGGCGAGGCCGCCGAGAAGGGGATTCTCGCCGGCGTCCGCAAGGGCCTCGGCGAGCAGGGCTTTGCCGAGGGCCGCAACGCCGCCTTCGAATACGTCTGGAGCAACGGCGAATACGACAAGCTGCCGAAGCTTGCCGCGGGACTCGTCGCAAAGAACGTCGACATCATCGCCACATCGGGTCTGCCGGCGACGCTCGCCGCCAAGGCCGCGACCGCGAAGCTCCCGATCATCTTCCGGCTCGCGGTCGATCCGGTCGCGTTCAAGCTCGCGCAGAGTTTCGACCGGCCGGGCGGCAATCTCACCGGCGTCACCATGCTGTTCGATCCGCTGACGCCGAAGAAGCTGCAACTGCTGCACGAGCTGGTGTCGTCGCTGTCGATCGGCCTGCTGGTCAATCCGAAGAACCCGAACGCCGCCTCGCACAGGGAGCACGCCGAGGCCGCCGCCAAGGCGCTCGGCCTGCGCGTGACGGTGCTGACCGCGAGCAGCGGCGTCGAGATCGGCCCGGCGTTCGAGCACGGCCGGCAGGCCAGGCTTGGCGCCATTCTGGTGGGCGACGATCCGCTGTTCGACACCGAGAGCGCGCGCCTGGTGGACGCGGCCAACCGCTCGAAGATCCCGACCATGTTCTACGTGCGCGATTTCGTCACGAGCGGCGGGCTCCTCAGCTACGGCCCGAGCTTCGACGAGATGGCGTTCCAGGTTGGCGTCTATGCCGGGCGCATTCTCAAGGGCGCCAAGGCCACCGATCTACCGATCGTGCAGCCGACCAAGTTCGAGCTGGTCATCAACCGCAAGACTGCGCGCGCGATCGGGGTCGAGATACCGTCCAAGCTGCTGTTTACCGCCGACGAGGTGATCGAGTAACGCCGGCCATGGCACACACCGTGCTAGAGTCTGACCGGCGATAAATGTCTGGACTGAAGTGATGAAGCGACGTGACTTTTTGAGGCTTGTTGGCGGCGCCGCCGCCTTTCCCATTGCGGCTCATGCGCAACAGCAGAAGCTCCCCGTGGTGGCTTTCCTGCACGCCTTGTCGTCGAGCAACATCAGGATGTACCTGCCTGCGGTCAGCCAGGGCCTGCGCGAGGCGGGCTTCACCGAAGGCCGCGACTTCGTGTTCGAGGCCCGCTCCGCCGAGGGCCAGTACGACCGGCTGCCGGCGCTTATCACCGAACTGATCGGCCGCGACGCCGCCGTGATCATCGCGGCGGGCGGCACCGAGCCGGCCAAGCTCACCAAGGCCGCCACCGCGAGCATTCCGATCGTGTTCGTCAGCGCCGCCGATCCGGTCAAGGCGGGCCTGGTTGAAAGTCTCAACCGGCCGGGCGGCAACGTCACCGGCGTCAGCCTGATCGGCTCGGCGCTCGAGGCCAAGCGGCTGGAGCTGCTGAGCGATCTCGTTCCGGGCGCGGGATTGATCGGCGTGCTGGTGAATCCGAAATATCCGGATGTCGAGCTCCAAGTCCGCGAGCTCACGGCTGCGGCGGCCGTGATCCGGCGGCCGATCGAAATCCTGCGCGCCAGCAACACCGACGAGATCGAAGCGGCCTTCGCGATCCTGGCCGGCAAAGGCGCCGTGGCGCTCCTGGCCGCCCAGGACCCGCTGTTCAACAGCCGGCGCGAATTGCTGGTGATGCTCGCGGCGCGCCAGAAGCTTCCCGCGATCTACAACCAGCGCGAATATCCGCAGATCGGCGGCCTGATCAGCTACGGCACGCATTTCATGGATGGCTACCGGCAGTCCGGCGTCTATGCCGGACGGATCCTCGGCGGCGCCAAGCCGGCCGAGCTGCCGGTGCAGCAACCGACGCGGTTCGAGCTGGTGATCAACGCCAAGACCGCCGCGTCGCTGGGCCTGGAGATTCCCGCGCGTCTCCTCGCCACCGCCGACGAGGTGATCGAGTGAACGTTCGCTAGACCTCGAACTCCAGGCTGACGCGGCAGCCGGCTCCGGGTGCGTAGACCACCGCCGAGCCGAGCCCGCGCGCCAGCGCGTTGACGATGCGGCTGCCGACGCCCGTGCCTTTGATCGGTCCGTCGCCCTGCCACCCGACGCCGTCGTCCTCGACCGTCAGGTTGAGCTTCTTCCCGGCGAGCTTTCGCAGCAGCACCCGGATTTCGCCGCCCTTGTCGGTCGGGTAGGCGTACTTGAACGCGTTGGTGACCAGCTCGGTGACCACCACGCCGATCGAGACGGCCTTGTCGGTCGGCACCTGCGTCGTATCCGCGGCGAGCCGCACGGTGGCGGCGTGCCCGGACTCTTTCAAAGTCGCCTCCAGGTCCTTCAGCAGGCTCGCCAGGTACTCGGAGATCTCAACGGAGCGCACGTCCTGCGAGGTGTAGAGCCGCCGATGAACGCCTGCGATCGCCGAGATGCGGGCCTGGATTTCGCCGAGCGCGACACGCACCGAGGACTCGACGACCGATTTCGACTGCAGCCCGACCAGCGAGGCGACGAGCTGCAGGCTGTTGGCGACGCGATGATTGACCTCGTGCAGCATCACCTCGGCGCGCTCTTTCGCCTCGCGGACCTCGCGCTCGGCGCGGTCCCGCTCGCGCTGCAGGCGGGTCTTCTCGATGGCCTGATCGACCGCGCTGCCCAATAGCTCGAAGAAATCGTCGCCGACGATCTTGATGACGTAGTCGGCAGCACCGGCCTTGAGCGCCGCGACCGCGACGGCCGCGTCGGCATTGGCGGTCACGTACACCACCGGCGGCGGCGCCGGCAGCGTTTTCAACGCGGCGAGAAAATCGAGGCCGGTGCCGGTCGTGAGGAAATGGTCGAGGCCGACGACGTCGATCGCGCGCTCGTCGCAGTCCTCGCGCAGGCGCGCAAGGCCGTCGTCGATCGCCGTGACGGTCTCGACCTCGTAGCCGCGGCGGCCCAGCGCGCGTTGCACCAGGCGCGCCAGCGCCGGATCGTCATCGATGTAAAGGACGCGGATGGGCACGCCAGGCTCGGCTATTGCGTTTCGGGGACCTGCATCACGGCGAAGAACAGGCCGAGCTGCCGGATCGCGTTGGCGAAGCCTTCGTAGTTCACCGGCTTGGTGATGTAGACGTTGGCGCCGAGGTCGTAGCAGCGCTGGATCTCGCGGCTGTCGTCGGTGGTGGTCAGCACCACGACCGGCGAGCGCTTGGTGTGCGCGTTCGACTTCAGCTTTTCCAGAATGTCGATGCCGGTCATGTCGGGCAGGTTGAGGTCCAGCAGGATCAGCTGCTGTCGGCCGGCGCTGACGTTGCCTGAGCCATCGTCGCCGAGCAGGTACTTCAAGGCATCGGTGCCGTTGGCGAACGGTATGATCTCGTTGTTCACGCCGGCGCGGCGGATGTTCTTCTCGATGAGGCGGGCGTGACCCTCATCGTCCTCGATCATGATGATGCTGACTGGCTTGGCTTGGCTGTTCACGTCAGGCGGCTCCGGCTTGCATGGACGTCACGCGCCGCAGGTCGCGCGGCAGGTTGATCTTCATGGTCGTTCCTTGTTGGAGATCGGATTGCAGGGTGATGTCCCCGCCGAGATTGCGCACCATCGTGCGGACATGCGCCAGACCGATGCCCTCGCCGGGCTGGTCCTGCGATCCTGACCGCCGGAAAAGGTCGAAAACGCGCTCGTGATCCTGCTTGGCAATACCCCGGCCGTTGTCCTCCACCTCAACCAGGATGCGCTGCCCAAGTTCCTGCGTGGCGCGAATGCGGATTTTCAGCGGCCGATCCTTGGCGCGGTATTTGACCGCGTTGTCGAGCAGGTTGCCGAACACCTGTTCGAGCGCCAGCCGGTCCGAGATCACTGGCGGCACGTTGCCCTCGATCTTGACGTCCCCGCCGGCTTCCGTGACCTGGTGCTGAACCGAAGCAGCCGCGGTCTCCAGCAAGGAATGCAATTCGATTGGCTCGGGCTTGAGCACGCGGCGGCCCTCGCGGGACAGCTTGAGAATGGCGTTGATCAGGCCGTCCATCTTGCGGGTCGAGGAACGGATGAAGCCGATGGCCTCCGGCAGCTCCTCCAGCGCCGCGGCGCGGGCGTCCTTGACGACCGGGTCCTCGCTCGCCTCGTCGGTCTGCTTGACGTGATCCTGGATCGCGCCGAGGCAGCCTTCGAGCTCGCTGGTGAAGCCCATGATGTTCACGAGCGGCGCGCGCAGGTCGTGGGTGACGATGTAGGCGAAGCGCTGGATCTCCTCGTTGGCGCGTCCGAGGTCTGCGGTCCGCTCGCGGACGCGTTCTTCGAGGCCGGCGTTGAGGATCTGCACCTCGCGCTGTGCGTCGATCAGTTGCCGCGTGTAGAGGATGACGGTCCAGACCGAGCCGCCCACCACCAGCAGGATCACGATCGCGCCGACGATGGTGATGAGCTGCAGTCGTGAGATGCTGTCCTG
>CAKZHN010000538.1 GCA_936924235.1 uncultured Rhodoplanes sp.
AACGGCTGCGCCACCATCGAGAAGAGCCCGGGCACCGGCTTCTGCTCGATCGCGGTGCCGGTTCGCGATCGCGACGGCGGAACGATCGCCGGCGTCAACGTGGTGGAATATCCGCCGCGCAATACGCCGCAGGCGATGGTGCGCAAGTATCTGAAGCTGTTGCGCAGCGCCGCCGAGCAGATCGAGGCAGCGCTGCACGTCTCGCAGCACGCGGTGCTGGCGCTGTCCGACGATCCCGGCGGCCCGCCGCTGATCGGCTGAGGTTTACTGCGGCTCGGGCTTGATGCCCGCGGCGCGCAGGGTTTCGCCCCAGTAGGCGTTCTGCGCCTTGGTGAAGCTGCCGAATTCCTCGGGCGTGCTGCCGCTGAGCTCGAGCCCCGACGCCATCAGCTTGTCGGCCACGACCTTGTCCTGCACGGTCGCCATCAGGGCCGCGTTGAGCTTGGCGACGATGGCGTCCGGCGTTCCGGCGGGGGCCATGAGGCCGTACCACGAGCCGTTCTCGAAGCCGGTCATCTTCACACCGGATTCCTCGAAGGTCGGAACGTCCGGCAGTCCGGCGAGCCGCTTGGTGCCGGTCACGCCCAGGACGTTCGCCTTGCCGCTGCCCAGTCCGATCGCGGTGCTGGCCGCCGAGAACGTCGCCGAGATATGTCCCGCCACGACGTTGTTGGTGGCCTCGGCAATGGCCTTGTAGGGCACCAGGAGCGGATCGATACCGGTCGCCTTGATGAAGGTCACGGCGGCAAGGTACGGCGTGGTGCCGATGCCGGTGTGGGCGATCTGGATCTCCTGGCCCTTGGCTTTGGCGAGCTTCACGAAATCCGCGACGGTCGGCGTGCCGAGCGATTGCGCGGCGATCAGCGTGAACACCGATTTGGCCGAAAGGCCGATCGGCCGGAAGTCCTTGGACGTGTCGACGCCGAGGTTCGAGGCGATATGCGGCGCGACCGCAAACGAGATATCGACCGCCAGCAGCGTATAGCCGTTGGGCTCGGACCGCGCGACGGTCCTCGAGGCGAGACCCGAGCTTGCGCCCGGCCGGTTCTCGACGATGACCGGCCTGCCGAGGTTCTTGCTCAGGCCCGCGGCGATCACGCGGGCGATGCTGTCGGGCGGACCGCCGGCACCGAACGGCACGACGATGGTGATGTCGCGGCTCGGAAATTGCGCCGCGGTTTCCTGCGCATTGGCGGCGGAGGCGGTCATGCACCCGAGCGCAGCAACGGCAGTCACAAAGAAGTTCAAGCCGAAGCGGCTCACACCCGAGGTCATGTTTCCTTGTCCTTCCTGGCAGGCGGATCCGTGTCGTGTTCTCCGCCGATATCCCGACGCGACGCATTCCTGCAAAACACGCGCCAGGCTTTCAAGGACAAGAATCGCGCAGCAGGTGCGCAAAACGGCGCACCTGCTGCTGACGCGCGACAATCAGCCGCTTATGCCCCGTTCGGCCGGCGCCCGGCCTTCGGCGCTTCGTTCTTCAGCTTCTCCAGCGCGTCCGGCATCATCTGGCCGAACATCGAGCTCAGCATCGCGGTCGGAATGAGTCCCGCGTTGCCGCCCTCCGTCCCTTGCGTGCCGGACATCAGGAATTGCGGCACCAGCGGCTGGTTGATCTTGGTCAGCGCATCGGCGAAGCGCGAGAAGTTCTGCTCGGCGAGCCGGAACTCCGGGCCGCCATAGGCGTCGACCGCGAGCTTGGTGGACTGGGCGTTGGCCGTACCCACCGCGAGAATACGGTCGGCCTCGCCCTGGCCTTCGAGCCGCGACTGCTCGCCCATCGCGGCGGCCGTGACCTTGATGGTCTCGGCGTCCTTCTGGGCGCGGGCGAAGGCCGCGGCGCCTTCGTTCTCCTGCACCTTGATCTGGATCAGCGACTGGGTGAGCGCGGCCTGCGCCGCCGCCGTGGCCTTGGCCTCGTTCAGCGTGCGCTCCTGCGTCGCGGCCTTCTCCTGCTCGCGATAGGTCTCGATCTGCTCGCGGGCGATCTGCCGCGAACGGAGCTGAATGAGGATGTTCTCGATGGTCTGGTCGCCGGCCGCCGCGGCGCGCGGCGTGCCGATCAGCACCTCCTGCAGCTCCAGCGAATAGCCGGCGAATTTCTCCTTCATCTCTTGCGCCGATTCCTCCTGGATCGCGGCGCGGTTCTGCAGCAGTTCGATCAAGGTCATCTTCTGCGCGATGTTCTTGAAGAACGCGCTGACCATCGGATCGAGCGTCTGCTCGACGAGCTTCTTCACGTCGCCGAAGCGCTGGATGATCATCGGCGCCTTCTTGTAGTCGATGTGCATGACGACCGAGAGCGGCAGCGTCGGCTCGAACGCGTCCTTGGTGATCAGCGATATCTCCGAGAGGTTCTCGTCGAGCTTCATCGCGCCGACTTCGCCGCGCACCCACTTCAGGATGAAGTTGACGGTCGGGATGATCTCGATCTTGCCGGCGTAGGTATTGAAGGCGTACTTGCCGGGCAGCAGCGGGTCCTTCCAGACGCCGCGGCTGCCGTTCATCACCAGCTCGCCGTGGCGATACTGATCGCCGGACACGTCGCCGGTCGCGGGGCCGGTGTAGAAGATCACCACGCCGACATTGCCGACCGGGATGATGGTCTTCGGCACGGCCTCGACGGTCGCGAACAGGCGGTTGAGATACCAGGTGCCCTCGACGATGACCTGGAGCTGGCGGCCGCGATAGCCGCCGGCCTTGAGGAATTTCTCCGGCTCCTGGAAGTTGTTGTGGAACGTGTCCTGGTTGCGCAGGTCGATGCCGGCCTCCGGCGCGATGATCTCGCCGGGCGGCAGTGACGGGCCGTCATGCACGGTGACGATGCCGACCAGGTCGTGGCCGGCGGCGAGCACCACCGGCGCAAAGCCGCCGCGCTCGGTGATGGTCTGCTTCATGCCGTCGAGCACCACGCGCTCCTGGTCGCTCAGCGCGTGACCGTAGACGCGCTCATCGGTGATGATCGCGAACTGCGTGGTGTTGATGGCGTAGGTGCCTTCGCGCAGGATCTTGCGCTGCGGCCCTTTCTGGCCGCCGCCGGTCAGGAACTGGCGCGCGTCCTGGAAGTCGGATTTCTCCGGCGTGTCATTGGCGCCGAGCACCTGCGAGGCGCCGAGCGGCGCGCCGTCGCGCGCGAACACATAGGCGATCTTGCCCTGGCCGACGGTGACCAGGTCGGACTTGTGAATCCGGTACATGAAGGGGAAGAACAGGTGCAGGCCGCCGCGCAGCACCTCGGGCTCGAAGCCCGCTTCGCCGTTCAGCGCGATGAAGCCGGATTCGATCGAGCCTTTGGTGGTCCACAGCTTCTCGACGATGCCGACCTGGTTGTTCGGGATGTAGCGGAAGACGTTCGACGCCCGCAGCACGATCAGAAACACGATGATGCCCGCAGCCCACAGGGCGTACGGAAGGGCGGTGTCGAAATCCATGGGATTTCTCCATTCATTATGTGAGATTTGTTGCGCTCGTGAACGAGCCAACGGACAGTGCGACGTGCACCGTCATTCGGTTTTCAGTCCGAATTGGTTGGAAAGCGCGACCTGCGCAGTTGCTAATTCAACTGTTGTGTTTGTCGCATGAATGCTGCTCCGGGTTCAGGCAGCTCAATTCTCGCGACTAAATGTAGGTTGGCGGTTCCGGCGTTGAAGGCCGGGGTCAGGGTCGAAAATATTTAAAATCCGTTCTCTTGTGTGTGACGGACGAATATGTATCCGCGCGCGACGTTTGCAGTTAACGATTTTGGCGCGTGTGCATTCCGAAAATGCCGTCAGCCCATCAGCGGCTGGCGTCGCAATTCCGTGATGCGGCCGTCTTTTCTGTCCCAGCCGCGCGACACCATCGTGCACCGCCAGGCGCCGGGCTCGCCGTCGATCTCGTAGAGGTTATAGCCGGCGGGATCGTAGTGGAAATCCGGCGAGCCCGAAGCCGACGGCACGCCGATCACCGGCACGCGCTGCTGCGGTCCCGGCAGCCACGCGAGCGACGCCTCGTGATGATGGCCATGCAGCACCAGCTCGGCGCCGCATTGCTTGAGCACGTCGCGCATCTCGGCGGCGTCGCGCAATCGCCGGAAGTGGTGTGCGCCTTCGGTCGGCGGATGATGGATCAGCACCACGCGGAACGCGTTCTCGCGGCCCAGCGTGGCGAGGATTTCGCGAAGGCGAGGGAGCTGGTCGCCGTGCAGGCGGCCGGTCGCGGCGAGCGGCGCGGTGGGCAGCGAGGTCGACAGCCCGACGATGGTGATGGATCCGCGGCGGCGGACGAACGGAAAATTCTCGTTGTTGTCGCCGCGCATGTAGTCGGCCCAGTACTGCACGGCCAAGGTCTCGGCGGAACGCACATAGGAGTCGTGATTGCCCGGCACCGCAGTGACGGTGTCGGGATTCCCCAAGCCGGCCAGGAAGGCGCAGGCCGGCGCGAATTCGTTGGTCAGCGACAGATTGACGAGATCGCCAGTGACCGCGATGTGGTCGGGCTTCCGGGCTTTGAGATCGGCCACGATCTTGGCCAGCATGTCGGCGCGGTGCACGCGCCGCCGCTTGCGCAGCCAGTTGATGTAGCCGAGCCCGCGCTTGGACAGCAGCTCGAACGGATTGGGTCTCGGCAGTGGCGCAAGGTGAATATCGGACAGATGCGCCAGAACGAACATCAAGAGCTGCCGATCAGGATTCCAGCGGCAAAGACCAGTGCGCCGCCGAATGCGACCTGGAACGTCGCGGAGAGGATGGGTGTGTCCATGTAACGATGACGTATCCAGGAGATTGCGGCAAGTTCAAGCGCGACCACGATGATCGACACCACGGTGGCGGTCCAGAAATTCGGGATCAGATAGGGCAGGGTGTGGCCGAGCCCGCCGACCGTGGTCATCAGGCCGCACACCGAGCCGCGCAGCCACGGCGTGCCGCGGCCGGTGAGCGAGCCATCGTCCGACAGCGCCTCGGCAAAGCCCATCGAGATACCGGCGCCGACCGAGGCTGCCATTCCGACCAGGAAGGTTTCCCAGGTCTGGTGGGTGGCGAAGGCCGCCGCGAATAGCGGCGCCAGTGTCGACACCGAGCCGTCCATCAGGCCGGCGAGTCCGGGCTGGACGTATTGCAGGACGAACATCCGGCGCTGGGTCTCGTCCTCCTTGGCGCGGACGTCCTTGGTCAGGATGGTCTCGCCGAGCTTGTGGGCCAGCGTCTCGTGCTCGGCCTCGATCTCGGCCAGCTCCGTGAGGAGCTGGCGGATCGAGACGTCGCGCGCGCTCTCGGTGGCGCGGCGGTAGAAGCGCTCCGCCTCGTATTCCATGTTCTCGGCGAACTTGCGCACCTCTTCGAGGCCGAGCGGCCGCATCAGCCAGAGCGGCTTGGAATGCTGGATGAAGCCTTTGACGTCCTGGCGGCGGATCAGCGGCAGGTAGTCGCCGAACTTAGAGCGGTACATGTCGAACAGCATGGTCCGGTGCCGGATCTCCTCGTCCGCCATCTCGTCGAACACCTTGGCGGAGGCCGGAAACGCCTCGCGCAGGCCCTCGGCGAAGCCGCGATAGATGCGGCTGTCCTCGTCTTCGTTGGAGATCGCGAGCGCGAGAATTTCCTGTTCGGAAAGTTCGGCAAATCGTTTCACAATGCCCTCATATCGCAGCACAATTGGCACTGAACTCTATATTAGAGTAATTCTAAACAGGGAAGGGGCTCGCGGCCGGGGTGCTGCGCGGGCCAGGAATGGCACGATGCTCGAGGGGCTGCGCCGGACGCTTTCGTTCAACCGGCTGATCCATTTCTACTGGCGCTTCTCCCGCGGGCTGACGCTCGGCGTGCGCGGCGTGGTGCTCGACGCGGACGGCCGGGTGTTCCTGATCCGGCACACCTATGCCGCGGGCTGGCAGCTTCCGGGCGGCGGCGTCGAGGCCGGGGAGACGCTGCTGGAGGCCCTGGCGCGCGAGCTGCACGAGGAAGGCAATATCGAGCTCACCGGGCAGCCTAAGCTGCACGGCGTGTTCTTCCATCCGATCTATTCGGTGCGCGATCACGTGACGATCTACGTGGTCCGCGAATTCCGCCAGCCATCGCCACCGGTCCCGAACAGCGAGATAGCCGCGCATGGGTTCTTTGCGCTCGATGCGCTGCCGGCCGAGACGACCAAGGGCACGCGCGCGCGGATCGCCGAGGTGGTGCACGGCCAAGCGCTGACCGAGAAGTGGTGATGGCCGGCCTTGCGGCGGCAGATCGCCGCCCGGATTTCGGATACCATCTTCCTCTCGGATTGCAGGAGCTGATTATGGCCGTTCGGCTGAAATCGATTTTGATCGCCTCGACGATCGCGGCTGCGTTCTCCGCGCAGGCCATGGCGCAGGACCTGAAGCAGGTCGGGACCATCGCGTTGCCCGGGGCGCCGATCAATCAGTTCGGCATCATGGCCATCAACCAGAGCACCGGCCTCGGCTATCTTGCCGACAAGGACAACAACGGGGTTGCTGTCTTTGACACAAAAACCGACACCTTCGTCTCGCGCGTAATCGGTTTTGTCGGAACGACGAAGAGCGGCAACGCATCGGGCCCGAACGGCGTGGCCGTCGTCAATGGCGGTGCCGAGATCTGGGCCAGCGACGGCGACAGCACGATCAAGGTCATCGATGCGAAGAGCGGCAGCATTTCGGCGACGATTGCGACCGGCGGCAAGCTTCGTGCGAACGGCATGGCGTTCGATCCGGCCAATCGCGTGGTGATCGCCGCAAACTCGAACGAAACCACGCCGTTTCTCAGCCTGATTTCCAGCGGGCCGGACCACAAGATCCTGGCCACGATCCCGATCCCCGAGTCGGGCGAGAACCTGGAGCGGTCGGCCTACCACACGCCAAGCGGCACGTTCTTCACGGTCATTCCGGTGATGCGCGCCGATCCGGCCAACGGCCTCATGGCGCAGACCGATCCGAAAAGCGGCAAGCTCGTGAAGCTCTATGAGATAGAGCGCTGCCATCCGCACAGCCTGTCGATCGTGTCGGATACCACAATTTTCATGGGCTGCAGCAATGGACACGGCGGGTCGCCCAAGCCCGGCGGCGACATGGCGGTGTTCGATATTCCGGGCGGAAAGGTCGTCTCGTACGGCGCGGGCCTCGGCGGCAACGGCGGCTCGGACGTCAATCCGAAGCTGGGCCGCTACTATCACGCCTCGACCAACGGCGAGCTGTGGGTGATCGACACGAATACGGCCCAGCTCGTGCAGAAGATCGCAACACCCAAGGACTCCCGCTCGCTTGCCGTGAGCCAGGCCACAAACCGCGTGTATGTGGCGACCACCGCCAAGGATGGCAGCTGTGGCGGCTGCCTTCTGGTGTTTGCGCCTTAGCGGCCCCAGGCCGGCGTCAGACGATCAGGAAATCGCTCGCGCTCACGGTGCTGGTGTTGAAGGCCGCGATCTTGACCTGGCTCACGCCGCCCACGCCATCCGGGTCCCAGCTCAGCACAAACTTGACCGTGTCGAAGACGAACTCGGCATGATTGTCCACAGCGGCGGTGCCCTGGACGAAATACGAAGGGTCGAGCGTGGATCCGTTCAGGCCGAATGCCAGGCTGCTGATCTGGATATGGTCGATTCCGGTCTCGAAATCGGCGACCTTGTCGAACGCTGCCGGCATTGCATCGTCGAACACGAAGGTGTCGCTGCCATCCTGGCCGTACAGACTATCTTGACCTTTGCCACCGGCCAGGGTGTCGTTGCCGGAGCCGCCGATCAATTTGTCGTCGCCGTCGCCGCCGATCAGCAGGTCGTCTCCGATCCCGCCATAAAGGTTATCCTTGCCGTCACCGCCGTTGAGCGTGTCGTTGCCGTCGCCGCCATTGAGGGTGTCGTCGCCACCGTTTCCGTTCAGGGTGTCCTTGCCGTCACCGCCAAAGAACGAGTTGGCCTCGGCGGTGCCGAACATGGTGTCGTCGTACTTGCTGCCGATGACGCTCTCGAAATGGGTCAGGATGTCGGTGCCGTAGGCGCCGGCGAGGCCAAAGCCGTTGTTGCCGCCCGAGTTGAGGAATACGAACACGCCGACCGGCGCGTCGGAGTAGCTCACGGCGTCGATGCCGGTGCCGCCGTCGAGGACATCACTGCCTTCGCCGCCTGAGATCAGGTCGTCCCAGCGCCGCCATTGATGACATTGCTGCCCGGGCCGCCGGTGAGCTGATCGCTGTAAGCCGATCCTATGATCTTTTCGATGTTGGCGTACTGGTCGCCTTGTGCGTCGCCGCCCTTGCCGAGCCCGGTGGTGAGATTGACGTTGACGGCGGTGCCGGAGGCCGAATAGTCGACGATGTCGAATCCCAATCCGCCATCCATAGTGTCGGCGCCGGCTCCGCCGACAAACGTGTCGGCGCCGCCGTTGCCATAAAGCGTGTCGTTGCCGGCGCCCGCGTCGATGACCTCGTCGGCGTTGGAGCCGTGGAAGGTGTTGTTGCCGGCCGCGAACGTCAGATCGACGCTTTCAATGCCGATCAGCAGCACCGTGGAAAGGTCGATCGGCTTCGATCCGATCAGAACATGCAGCCGGTCGTAGCCGGCGCCGCCGTCGATCGCGGTCGGCCAGATGTCCTTGATGTAGATCTCGTCGTCGAACTTGGTGGCGCGGATGGCCTCGATCGAGTCGTAGCTGTCGCCGAAGGCGTCGCCGGTGGAGTTCTTCGTGAGGGAGAGATCGATCGTCAGCCCCATCAGGCTGGTCTCATAGCTTGCGATGTCATAGCCCAGCCCGCCCAGGAGGCCGTCCTTGCCGCCGCCGCCGATCAGGACGTTGTCGCCGTCGTCGCCCTGAAGCACGTCGTTGTAGGCGCTTCCGATCAGCCCTTCGATCGAGTCGTACTGATCGCCCTGGGCGTCGCCGCTGTTGGCCACCAGCGGAACGAGCGAGACAAACACCGAGCTCGCCGAGTGCTCATAAGACGCGAAATCGAAACCGTCGCCGCCGAACAGCTGGTCGGCGCCGCCGCGGCCTTCGAGGATGTCGTTGCCGTTGCCGCCTTCCAGATGATCGCTGGCCTTGGTGCCGCGGATGGTGTCATCGAACGACGAGCCCCGCACGATTTCGATCTTGTAGAAGGTGTCGCCCAGCCCGTCGCCGCCGCCTGCCGCAGCGTTCGTCATGTCGACGATGACGCCGGAGTCGCTGGTCGTGTAGCTGACCGTGTCGATGCCTGTGCCGCCGTAGAATTGGTCGGCGCCGGCGCCGCCGTCGAACGCGTCGTCGCCGTCGCCGCCATTGAGGATGTCGTCGCCCTTGCCGCCGATCAGCAGGTCATCGCCCTTGCCGCCGATCAGCGTGTTGTCGGAATCGTTGCCGGTGAGGATGTCGCCGAACTTGCTGCCGATGACGTTCTCGACATCGACAAGCGTGTCGCCCTGGGCCATGCCGCCAAGGCCGTGGCCGCTGGCGAGGTTAACGATCACCGCCGTGGAGTTGGCGTAGCTGACGGTGTCGCTGTCGGCCCCGCCGTCAATCTCGTCCGCGCCCTGGCCACCCACCAGCAGGTCAGTGCCGTCTCCGCCGAACAGCTTGTCGTTGCCGGCCTGGCCGAACAACTGATCGTTGCCGCCGTTGCCCTCGAGCTTGTTGTCGGCGGCGTTGCCGGTCAGCTTGTCGTCGCCGCTACCGCTCTTGGCGTTCTCGATCACGACGCCCTGCGCGATGGTGAAGCCGCCGAAAACGCCCGCCGCGTAGCTCGGCACGCCGCCGCCGGTCGGGCTGTCGTCAATGGTCGCGGCGGTCAGATCGATGATCGTGTTCTTGGAGCCGAAATACGCGATGGTGTCATTGCCGCCGGCGTCCCAGATGCACTGCCAGGCGGTCGCCGGCAGATATCCGAAGTCGAGCTTGACGCCCTGCACGTTGTCGTCGGGCAGCACATAGGTGTTGTTGCCGGTGGCGTGCTCCATGTTGGCGCCGTACAGGAACTGGATCGCGGCGATATCCAGCGCCATCGGTCCGGCTTCATAGCCGTAGGCGGTGATGCCCTGTCCGGCCGGGTTCTGAACGCTGGCCCATCCGGGGTTGTAGCCCATGATGGTGTAGATGCCCTGGTCGAGGTTGTTGTTGCCGAAGCTGCCGAACGGACCAGACACGCCCGGAAGCCCAGCTCCGCCGATCGAGTCATCGGGATGCGCATGCGACAGGCCCAGCGCGTGTCCGATTTCGTGCGCCAGCGTGCGATAGGCGCGGCCGCCGATGGCGAGGTTGGGCGTGTCGGACGAGTCCCAGCTCGGCGATTGGATGTTGAAGTCGCCGATTGCGGTGAAATGGTAGACGTTGGGGCCGAATGGTTCCTGCGGATATTCGTGTTGGCCGTTGGTGGTGGTACCGGCAGGCACGTCGAAGAAGCTGTCGTTGCGAAGGAATTCCTTGAGATCCGGATCGTTCGGGTGGCCGGGATCGAACACCTCGATCGCCGACTGGGTGAAAGGTGCGATGCGGATGTTTGCCACCGCCTCCCAGGACAGAGCGGCGTCGATGTATGCGCTCATTTCGAGGTTGGACCAGGCGCGGGCGCCGTCGTCGCTGAATTGCTGAAACAGGATCGGGGAGGCCTGGCCCGACGTCTGCCACTTCCAGCCGTCGTTCAGAAGCGCGTCAATATATATGTTGCCGCTCAGCGGCCCGTGGACCGGTTCAGCCATTTCGTGACCCGTTATGAGGATGGAGGTCTTTCGCAAGGAGCGGCGAAAACCGCAGCGCGAACCTGTTCAAGCGATTGATTCCAAATTGATCAGATCAATATGCAATCATCGCGTGTCCGCCTGACGCCTTCAAGACGGCCATTGGGACAAAATGCCGCTGTTTCGGCGGTTGCCCAGCGGCCGAAGAACGGCTCGGCCGATATTCTCTATCGGTCCGGCCCGGCGGTCGTATTCCTGCTTGCAGGGTTAGCTGACGAACCGGTCCCGATCGTGCGGGGCGCTGAAATCGAGCTCGGGGCCGAGCGGCACGATGCCGGTGGGATTCACCTTGCGCTGGCTGCCGTAGTAATGCCGCTTGATGTGGTCGATGCTCACTGTCTCGGCCACGCCCGGCGTCTGGTAGAGATCGCGCACATAGTTGGACAAATTCGGATAGTCGCTGATGCGCCGCAGGTTGCATTTGAAGTGGCTGTAATAAACCGCGTCGAAGCGAATGAGCGTCGGGAAGAACCGCCAGTCGGCCTCGGTCAGCCGCGCGCCGGCAACGTAACGGTGCCGCGACAGCCGCCGGTCCATGTCGTCGAGCGTGCCGAACACGTTGCGGAAGGCTTCTTCGTAGGCAGCCTGCGAGGTGGCGAAGCCGGCGCGATAGACGCCGTTGTTGACGTTCGGATAGACCACGTCGTTGACGCCGTCGATCTCGGCGCGCAGCGTCGCCGGATAATAATCGGCCCCCTCGTTGGTGAACGAGTCGAACGCCGAGTTGAGCATGCGGATGATCTCGGACGACTCGTTCGAGACGATCGTCTTGCGCTGCTTGTCCCACAGCACCGGCACAGTGACTCGGCCGGTGAACTTCGGATCGGCGATCAGATAGATTTCGGATAGCTTCTGCGCGCCGTTCACGGCGTCACCGCTCGACCCTTCGGCGGTGTCGAAGGTCCAGCCGTTCTCGCCCATGTGCCAGGACGTCACCGACATCGAGATGACGTTCTCCAACCGCTTGAGCTGGCGGAAGATGATGGTGCGGTGCGCCCAGGGGCAGGCCAGCGAGACGTAGAGATGGTAGCGGCCGGCCTCGGCCGGAAAGCCGCCGATGCCCGAGGGCCCGGGGCCGCCGTCATGGGTGATCCAGTTGCGGAACTTGGTGGTCGGCCGGTTGAAGCGGCCGTCCTTGATCCGGCTGGTGTCGTGGCTGTCGTCGAGCCATACGCCATCGACCAGCAGTCCCATGGGTCCCCTCCGTGCCGTTTTGCGCCAATGTAATGTAGAGCCTGACGGCTTTTTCCAACAGACATGGACCTGCGGCGGCCCAGATGCTAAGCGCCCTGAACGATGAACGACCTGTCCTACACGATCCTGCAAGAAATGGCCGAGGATGCCGAGGCCATTGAACGGCTCAACGCCCGCACCTTCGGCCCCGGCCGGTTCGCCAAATCGGCCTACCGGTTGCGCGAGGAGGTCGACCATATCCCCGAACTGTCGTTCACGGCGCGGGTCGGCACGCTGATGGTCGGCTCGGTGCGGCTGTCGCCGATCGTGGTCGGCACGACCAAGGCGCTGCTGCTCGGGCCGCTCACCATTGAGCCGCCGTTTCGGAGCCGCGGCATCGGCCGCAAGCTGATCGCTCGCGCCCTGGAGGAGGCCAAGCGCCAGGGACACCGGCTGGTGGTGCTGGTCGGCGACGAGCCCTATTACGGCCGCTCGGGCTTCAAGGCCGCCGGCAAGGGCCGGATATCGATGCCGGGGCCGGTCGATCCGGCGCGGCTGCTGATTGCCGAGCTTGAGCCCGGCGCCTTCGACGGCGTCTCGGGGGCGATCCGCCCGGACTGGCCGGCTGCCTGATTAACCGGCTATGTCAAATTATTCTGTGCAGCCGCACACCGCCCGTTGCGCGGGCTAAGGCCGCCCGCCATGTTCCGCGCATACTTTGCCAACCGTTCAGGGGGTTAATCATGAAGCTTCGATTTGTGCTGGCTGCGGCCGTGGCAGCCACGGTCTGCGCCGCGCCGCCCGCGTCGGCGGCCAACCGCCTCGACCTGTCGACGATCAAGTGCAAGGAGTTCGTCACCAGCGAGAAGGAAAACATCGCGCTGATCCTGATGTGGCTCGCCGGCTACTACAGCGATGAGGACGCGCCGCCGATCGTCGACTTCGACAAGATGAAGACCGACGGCCAGAAGCTCGGCGAGTACTGTGGCAAGCACCCGGACGACAGCCTGATCACGGCGTCGGAAGAGGTGATGGGCAAGTAAGCCGCGTCAGCGGATCTGAAGTTTCAGCGAAGGCCGGGCGACCGGCCTTCTTTTTTGTCGGCTAGGTCTAGCGACCCTCACGCGCCCAAGTGGCGGCGAGCGCGCCGACCAGCAGCAGCAGGCCGAGCAGCCCCGCGAACAGCGGCAGCACGCCGATGCCGCGCACGACGCTGGCGTCGCGCATCTTGAGCCCGATCCAGTCCTCGCCGCGGAAGGTGTCGCCGGTGCGAAGCCCGGCGATGCGCGGCAGCGTGACGTGGCCGGAGCTGTCGGTGATGCGCCGTGCGTCGCCGCCGGTGGCGTTGGCGAAGGGCGCCAGCGTCTCGGTGGTCGAGGTCACCTCAGCGAACTCGCGCGGGTTCGCCGGCCCGACATTGACGAGCGCGTTGAGCTTGCCGTCGGTGGCGCGCCACAGGCCGAGCTCGGAGGCGCGGACCGAGCCGCGCCACAGCCCGGGCTCGCCGGCGCTGAGCGTGACGGTCCGGGTCACGCCCGACGGGAGCGTCAGCGTCACATCGCCGACGCTGTCGGCCATGGTCTGCCGCTCGATCAGCAGATCGCGGCCGCGCACGATCAGCCGCAGCGCTTCTTCCTCGAGATCGGGCTGCTGCATCAGCCAGTGCGACAGCCGCCGCATCAGGTCGAGATGCGGGCCGCCGCCTTCATAGCCGCGAGCCCAAAGCCAGATGTGATCAGAGAGCAGCAGGCCGACGCGGCCCGCGCCTTCGCGCGACAGCACCAGCAGTGGCTTGTTGTCCGGCCCGTCCATGACGGTGGTGCCGCTTCCGGCGCGCGTGTCGACCAGCCGGAACCAGTGGCTCCAGTGCGGCGGGCTGGTCTCGGAGCCGGCGAGGCCGCGGGTTACCGGATGGCGCTTGCCGGCGTCGGTGAGCTGGGCGAGGAACGGCGCCTCGACGGTGCGGCCGCTTGGCTCGGCCGGAAGGATCTGCTCGAGCGGCGTCCGCCAGATGCTGGTCGGGCTTGCATAGTCGGGACCGGCCGCAACCAGCACGGCGCCGCCCTCCTGCACGTAGCGCGCGATGTTGTCGAAATAGATGATCGGCAGCACGCCCTGGCGGGCGTAGCGGTCGAAGATGATGAGCTGGAAGTCCTTGATCTTCTGCTGGAACAGCTCGCGGGTCGGAAACGCGATCAGCGACAGCTCGTTGATCGGCGTGCCGTCCTGCTTCTCCGGCGGACGCAGGATGGTGAAATGCACGAGATCGACGCTGGCGTCGGACTTCAAGAGGTTGCGCCAGGTGCGCTCGCCGGCATGCGGCTCGCCCGAGACCAGCAGCACGCGGAGCTTGTCGCGCACGCCGTCGATCGAGACCACGGCGCGGTTGTTGACCGTGGTCAGCTCGTTCTCGATCGGCGACGCCTCGATCTCGACGATATTCGGGCCGGCATGCGGGATCTGGATCGGCGCGTTGATGATGTTGCCCGGCGTGACGATGCGGCGGTCGAGCACCTCGCCGTCGCGGCGGATGGTGACCTCGGCGGGCGTGGGCGTCGCGCCCTGATCCTCGACCCGATAGGTGATGGTCTGCGACTGGCCGACGATGCCGAAGCGCGGCGTGGTGACCAGCACCACGCGGCGGTCACGCTCATCACGCCGCCCGGTGATCAGCGCGTGCACGGGCGCGTTGAAGCCCAGTGCCGCAACCTCGGACGGGATGTCGTGGACGCGGCCGTCGGTCAGCAGGATCGCGCCGGCGACGCGGTCGGGTGGCACGTCGGCGAGCGTGGCGTTGAGCGCCGAGAACAGCCGGGTGCCGTCGGTCTCGCCGTCGGCTTCGCCGGCTTCGACGAAGCGCACGTCGAGGCCGTTGATGCGGCCGAGCCGCTCGGCGAGCTGGGCGCGCGCGTCCTCGGTCTGCTTCAGCCGGTCGCCGAAGCCCTGGCTCGGGCTCTTGTCGACCACGACGGCAACGACGGACGACAGCGGCTCGCGGTCCTCGCGGGTGAACGACGGATTGGCGATCGCCAGCACCATCATGGCGAGCGCGAGCGCGCGCACCGCCCAGCCGCGGCTGCGCACGAACACCAGCATGAGCGCGAGCACGACGGCAACCGCGATCGCGCCCCAAAGCACATAGAGCGGAACGAGCGGCGCGAAGGTGATGCCGTAACCCACGATGCTATTGTCCCAGACGTTCGAGCAGGGCCGGCACGTGGACCTGGTCGGCCTTGTAGTTGCCGGTCAGCGTGTACATCACGATGTTGACGCCGGCGCGGAACGCGAACTCGCGCTGCCGCGGCTCGCCCGGCACCATCGGCAGCATGGCCTGGCCGTCGCTGCGCGTCGCCCAGGCGCCGGCCATGTCGTTCGAGGTGATGAGGATCGAGGACACGCCGTCGCCGGCGCGCGCCGGCCGCTTGCTCTCGTCTTCGGTTTCGTTGGCGGACGGCAGCGCCTCGACCCAGAGCTGGCCGGAGTTGAAGCGGCCGGGGAAGTCGCGCAGCAGGAAGAACGTCTTGGTCAGCACATGATCGCGGGACACCGGCTCGAGCTCCGGAATGTCGAGCGAGCCGAGGATGTTGCGCAGCGCCAGCATGCCGGGCGAGCGGGCGGCGCCGCCGGGGCCGGGCGGCGCCATGATGGCGTCGCGGGTATCGAACAGCACGGTGCCGCCGTTCTTCATGTAGGCGTCGATGCGGGCGAGCGCGGCGGGCGAGGGCTTCGGCGCGTTCGGCACCACCGGCCAGTAGATCAGTGGGAAGAACGCCAGCTCGTCCTTGGCGATATCGAGGCCGACCGGGTCGCCGGCCTCGAGCGCGGTGCGCTGCGCCAGATAGAGCGTGAGGCCCTGCAGGCCGGACTTGCTGATGCCGTCGACCTCCGCGTCGCCGGTGACGACGTAAGCGAGCCGCGTCTCGGTGGTGGCCTTCAGCGCGAAGTCGGCATCGCCGGAGGAGAGCGGTTCGGACGGCGGGCGCTGCTCCCGTGGCGGCGTGCCGGTGATGGCGCGGTTGATCATCGGCCCGAGCAGATCGCCTTGGGCTTGCTGTTGTGGGGCCTGCTGCTGTTGCGCGAAGGCCTGCGAGCCGAACGTCAGCGCCGTCATCAGCATGGCTGCGAGCAGCATGGCTGCGGTGGCGCCCTGCGGCCGCCTCCGCAGGATCTGTCCGATGCCGCCGGCCAGCAGGAACACCACCAGGGCGTCGAGCGCCAGCAGGCCCAGCGCCGCGAGCAGCACCGGCCCGCGCAGGTCCTGTGGCTCGCCGACCTGGTAGGCCTCGAGCCGCCCATGCAGCGGCGCGTAATCGATGGTGGCGAGCTTGTCGGCTGGCGCGAGTGTGTTCACGGCAAGAAGTCCCTCCGGCGGACCATAAAACCCCGGCGGGTGATCTGCTGTGGCGCGCGCCACATAGCCGACCGGCACCGGGCGCGTGGTTGCGAGCGGCGGCCCGAAGGCGCCGAAGCCGTCGAGGATGCGGGTCGGCGGCACCACCTCGCGCTCGGCCTTGTTCTTCTCGGATGGGTCGTTGGTCGCGGTGGTGCCGGCGAGACCGACCAGCCGCCGCAGCATGTCGACGAAGGAGCCCGACAGCGGCAGGTCGGACCAGCGGGTATCGGCGGTGACATGGAACAGCACGATCATTCCTTTGCCGCGCTTGACGGCGGTGACGAGCGGCGTGCCGTCGGCGAGCGTCGCCCAGGTGCGCTCGACCAGGCCGGCCTCGGGCTCGGCCAGCACCTGACGCGTCACCGTAACATCCTTCGGCACCGGCATGTTGTTGAACGGGCCTTCGCGCGAGAAGGCAGTCAGCGGCTGCGGCTGGTCCCAGCTCAGGCTGCCGCCGAGCGTGCGGCCGCCGCGGCGGAGCTTCACCGGCACGAGGTCGTCGTCGGAGGCCGCAAGCCGCGGGCCCGCGAAACGCACCAGCATGCCACCGTCCTCGATCCACGCCGCGAGCCGGTCATGGGCCTCGCCCGTCATGTTGCCCACGTCGGCGAGCATGATCATCGGCACGTTCTGGTCGATGAAGCGCTTCACCGCTTCCGCAGGCGCCGCAACATCGGCCAGCCGCACATCGGCGAACGGATCGAGGGCGCGCTTGAGATAATAGGTCGAGGCGAGCAGCGGCTGCGCGGTGTCGGCGGTCGAGCCGGACACCACGCCGATGCTGCGGCGGCGCCAGCGCTTGTCGAGAAGCTGCACGGCGCCGGCCGAGCGCTCGGCCGAAATCTCGAGCCGTGCGATGTCGTTGCGGATCTCGACCGGCAGGTTGATCTCGGCGTCGGTTTCGAGATCGCCGTCCTTGAAGCCGAAGCGCGTCTCGCCGAGCGGCAGGCCTTTCAGGTCCAGCGCGCGGATGAGGCCGCCTTCGCTGCCTTCGGCGGTGGCGCGCAGCACCTTCACGGTGAGCGAGCCAGCCGCATTGTCGGCGGCGGCGAGCGCGTGCGGGGTCGGCAGACCGCCGGTGACGATGGAGACGTTGCGGCCCTCGGTGATGCGGCCGAGCCCCGCGACGAATTCCGAGCCGCGGCCGAGATCGACGCCGTCCGACAGCCAGACCACTTCCATGTCAGGCGCGCCGGCGAGGAGCCGGCTGATCGCGGGCAGCGCGTCGACGCGCTCGATGGCGAAGGGCCGGGGCTTGAGCTGCTTCAGCCGTACCCGCACGGCGGCGGGCGGCTGCACCGATATGTCGCGGGTGGCGTCGCCGAGCGTCACCAGCGCGACGCTGCGGTTGTCGTTTTCGGCGCGCGCCACGATGTCGTCGGCGGTGCGAAGTCGCGCGTCCCAACTCGCCGCGGCGCTGAAACCGTCGTCGATCAGGAGCGCGATCGCGGAAGCGCCCGACGTGTTGGCGACAGGCGGATTCCACAGCGGGCCGGCCGCGGCGAGGATCACCAGCGTCGCCAACAGCAGGCGCAGCAGCGTCAGCCACCACGGCGTGCGCGACGGCGTGTCTTCCTTGGGCTTGATATCGAGCAGGAGCCGCGTCGGCGGAAACTCGATGCGCAGCGGCCGCGGCGGGATGAGCCGCAGCAGCCACCACAGGATCGGCAGGCTGAGCAGGCCGAGCAGAATGAGCGGCTGCGCAAAGCCGATCGGCAGGCCCATCATGCCGACCTCCCGAGCTGAATGCCGTGCGGCCGGCGGTTGCTCATCGCCGCGTCGTTGCCTTCGCCGATCCGGCTGTGCAGCGCGAGCAGAAGCTCGCTCGCCTGACGGTCGGTGCGATGGATGGTGAAGCTCCAGCCGAGCCGCTTGGCCTCGGCGGCCAGTTCGGCGCGATGCTGCTGAAGCCGCGCCTTGTAATCGGCGCGCCAGTTCTCGGCGCGGCCTGCGGTGATCTGCGCGCCGGTCTCGGGCTCGGTGAACTCGATGCGGCCCGAATAGGGGAAGGTTTCCTCGGCCGGATCGACGACCTGCACGAGATGGCCCTGCGAGCCGTTGGCCGACAGCTGCGTCAGGGTCGCGCGGATGTCCGCGATCGGGCTCCACAGGTCCGACAGCACCACCACTTCCGACAGCATGGCCGGCGCAAAGCCCACTGGCAGGCTCGGACGCTCGCGCGGATCGTGGATGATGGCTTCCGCCATACGGTCGATCACGGCGCGGCTGCCGGTCGGGCGGGTGAGGCCGGGCAAGCCGACGCGCTCGCCGGCTTCGACCAGCACCTCGGCCAGCGCGAACGCAATCGTCAGCGCGCGGTCGAGCTTGGTCTCGCGGGCGAGCTTCGATTGGAAGTGCATCGAGGGAGAACGATCGGGCCAGATCCAGATCGTGTGTGCGGCCTCCCACTCCTGCTCGCGGACATAGAGATTGTCGTCGCGCGCGGAGCGCCGCCAGTCGATGCGGCGGGCCTCTTCGCCCGACACATAGCGGCGGAATTGCCAGAAGTTCTCGCCGGAGCCCGAGCGCCTGCGGCCATGCAGGCCGTGGATCACGGTGGCGGCGATCTTGCGCGCTTCCAGGATCAGACGCGGCATGGACGCTGCGAGCGTGCGGCCGGTGCCGGTGGCGAGTTTTGTCGCCCGGACTTCGTCGCGCCCCGCAGTGCCTTCAGCGGCCATTGATTATCCGATGCGCGACGTGAGCTTGCGGATGACCCCACCGATGGTTTCGCCTTCGGCGCGCGCCGCGAAGGTCAGCGCCATGCGGTGCTTCAGCACGGGCTCGGCCATTGCGATGACGTCGTCGATCGACGGCACCAGCCGTCCGTCGAGCAGGGCTCTCGCGCGCGCCACCAGCATCAGCGACTGCGAGGCGCGCGGGCTTGGGCCCCAGGCGATCAACTTGCCGAGATCGCCGGCGTCCGGACCCGAACGCGCCGAACGCACCAGCGTGAGGATCGCGTTGACCACGGACTCGCCCACGGGGAGCCGGCGCACCAGGCGCTGCGCCGCGATCAGCTCGTCGGCCGTCATGGCCGGCTGCGCCTTGGCCTCGTCGAGGCCGGTGGTGGCGAACACGATGCGACGCTCGGCCTCACGGTCCGGATACTCGACGTCGATCTGCATCAGGAAGCGGTCGAGCTGGGCTTCGGGAAGCGGATAGGTGCCCTCCTGCTCGATCGGGTTTTGCGTCGCAAGCACGTGGAACGGCTTCGGCATGTCGTGCCGGGTGCCGGCGACCGTGACGTGCTGCTCCTGCATGGCCTGCAGCAACGCCGACTGGGTGCGCGGGCTGGCGCGGTTGATCTCGTCGGCCATCAGGAGCTGGCCGAAGATCGGACCCGGGATGAAGCGGAAGGCGCGGCGGCCGCCGGGGGCTTCCTCCAGCACCTCGCTGCCCAGGATGTCGGAGGGCATCAGGTCGGGCGTGAACTGGATGCGGCGGGCGTCGAGGCCGAGCACCGTGCCCATCGCCTCGACCAGCTTTGTCTTGGCGAGGCCGGGTACGCCGACCAGCATGCCGTGGCCGCCGCACAAAACCGTGATCAGTGCCTGCTCGAGCACCTTGTCCTGGCCGAAGATCACGGCACCGATGGCGGTCTTGGCCGCGGCGACATGCTGCGAGGTCGTTTCAGCCGCCCGGACGATCATGTCCTCGAGCTTTTCGACCCCTTCTCCACCTGCTGCCGCCATTTCTCCTGACTCCGTGATTTTGGGTTGGGACGACGCCGCAAGACCTTGTCGCAAGCGAGCCTTGTCGTAGCCTATGCACAAACAATAATCATGCCAGTGCGATACTAGCCCTGATTCCCACAGCGCGTTCTCACATTTGAGGCAAAAACCCCGCTATTTTTCTGCGGTTTCATATGGTGCGGGCGATATTTTTGCACAGGCCGGGTGAGTGCCTCAGAGTTGCTAGGGTAGGGTCAACAATGGCGAACGAAAGGCGGCCCGACGAAAAGCCCACCGGCGCGCTGGACGGGCTCGTCAGCAATGCACGGAGCGCAAGCACCAAGGGGCTGCCGCCGGTGCATCTGTGGAATCCGCCGTTTTGCGGCGATCTGGACATGCGGATCGGCACCGACGGCACTTGGTACTATCTGAAAACCCCGATCGGCCGGCCCGCGCTGGTCAAACTGTTCGCTTCCGTGCTCAAGCGCGAGGGCGACAGCTATTTCCTCGTTACCCCGGTGGAGAAGTGCGGGATCACGGTCGATGATGCCCCGTTCATGGCCGTCGAGATGCGGATGGAGGACGGCGAGGCCGGCCGGGTGCTGAATTTCCGCACCAACGTCGACGACTGGGTGGCCTGCGGCCCCGACCATGCGTTGCGATTCGAGCCGGAACCCGATACCGGCGGACTGAAGCCCTATCTTCACGTCCGCCGCGACCTATGGGCAAAGGTCACGCGGGCGCTGTTCTACGACCTGGTCGAGCTCGGCGAGGAGCGCGAGGTCGATGGCGAGGTGATGTTCGGTGTCGTTTCCGGCGGGGTGTTCTTCGCCATGGCCCCGGCTGAATCTTTGAGGGAATTCGCGTGATGCAACCGGGTGTGCCGCTCGACGAGGTGAAGGCGCCGACCAACGAGTTCTTCGAGCGGGCGCGGCTGCGGCTCAGCTGCGAGGTGCCGGCGGGGCTCACCGACCTCAACGCCGAGGTCAAGATCCGCGGCGACCTCGATCTCGAGCCGGAGCTCTGGGAGAAGGCCGGCGTCAAGGCGAC
>CAKZHN010000539.1 GCA_936924235.1 uncultured Rhodoplanes sp.
GTGAC
The DNA here is from genome assembly GCA_936924235.1 of uncultured Rhodoplanes sp. Classification (GTDB taxonomy): domain Bacteria; phylum Pseudomonadota; class Alphaproteobacteria; order Rhizobiales; family Xanthobacteraceae; genus Z2-YC6860. The sequence continues at coordinate 6 of CAKZHN010000539.1, forward strand.
TGGAGTTCAGACGTGTGCTCTGCCGATCTCGCACCGAGGTGAACGTCTATCCGGTGCGTCTGCTCGGCGCTCCGGACGCGATGAATTTCTCCAATATGCGTCTCTTGAACGTCACGCATTCGGCCGCTTCCTTCGTTCAGACGGACGACGTGGAGTCGTTTGTCCGGGCGCAGAAAGGGCTGCAAAGCCGCGCGACGGACTGGGTCGACATCTCGCGCGGGCTTGGAACCGAGGAGCAGGATCGCGAGCGTAATGCATTGCGCGGCGCGGCGGTGCAGGAGCTCGCGGTGCGGGCGCAGTACAAAGCCTGGCTCGGCTACATGGCGGAGGCTGCCTGATGGAGTCCGCCCGTCGCGAAGCTGCCCCTGCCATCGCAGCCCGGCGCGAAGAGTTCGAGCTGTTTTTGTTTCACGAGGCAAAGCTGCTCGACGAGCGGCGCTTTCGCGACTGGATGGGCTTGTTTGCGGAAGACGGCACCTATTGGGTGCCATCGGTTCCGAACCAGGAAAGCCCGTTCAATCAAACGTCGCTGTTCTATGACGACAGCACGCTGATGAAAACGCGGATCGACCGGTTGGAGCACCCGCGCATTCACGTTCAAACGCCGCCGTCGCGAACCGCACATATTGTCGGCAACACTGCGATTGAAGAGGTGGACGAAACCAAGGGCGAATATCTCATCAGCTCGACGGTGATCATGGTGGAGTCCAGGGAAGACCACCAAAGGCTGTTCGCCGGCCGTCAATATCACCGGCTGAGACAGAACGGGACGAGCTTCCTGATCGTTCAGAAGCGGGTGAATCTGGTCAACTGCGATTCCGCATTTGACGCAATCGCGGTGCCGATCTGACGGCATAACACTGCGACTGGCATCGCCGATGTCGGCCGAGAGGATGCGGACTCTGATGGCTTAGTATTTGCTTGATCGGTATCGGCTCGGGATGGGCCGTAACCAAGCGAGTCAATCATGCGCAAATGCTTGCTCACGCTAAGCCTCGCGCTGGCAGTCATGACGGCAACTCAGAGCGCCCATGCGCAGGAGTGGCCCAGCCAACCCGTCAGGATCATCACGCCCTTTGCGGCTGGAGGCACCGCGGACATTCTTTGCCGAACGATCGCAGATCATTTTTCTGCAGTGTTCGGCAAGCCGTTTTATGTGGAATCTCATCCCGGCGCCGGGGGCATGATCGGCTCGCGAATGGCGGCAAGTGCGCCACCGGACGGCTACACGCTCGTGATGTCCGGCAACGCGTCGCACATTATTGCCCCGGCGTTCAGCCGCGCTCCGCAATATGACGGTGTGAGCGACTTTACTCACATCGCATATCTGGGTGGGTCGCCGGTCGGACTTGTCATCAACCCAGGCTTGCCGGTCAACAGCTTGCCGGAGTTTCTGGCCTATCTGAAAGGGCGCGACGAAGCCGTGGACTACACGTCCTCGGGCGTCGGCACCAACGGTTTTCTGTTTGGCGAGGAGTTCGCGGCAAAGCGCGGCCTGCGGCTCAATCACATTCCATACAAAGGCGGTGGTCCGGCCATGGTCGACCTGCTGGCAGGACATGTGAAAATCGCAACGGTGACGTTTTCATCGGCGGCCGGCCAGGTCAGGGCCGGCAAGTTGAAGGCGCTCGCGCTGTCCTCCGACCGGCGGCTCCCTGGATTTCCTGAAACCCCCACCTTCAAGGAGCTTGGATACCCGGACGCTGTCTCGTGGTCGTGGTTCGGATTGTCCGGTCCGAAAAACCTGCCGCGCAGCATCGTCGAGGCCCTGAATCGCGAAGTCGACGTGGCTTTGCAGCAGCCCAACATCCAGGCGAGGATGCAGCAGGATGGAATCGACCTGCGAAGGATGTCGCCCGAAGAAGTCACCAAATACTTCGAAGATGAAACAGCGCGTTGGGCGCCGCTTGCGAGAGCCTTTCGGAAAGACGAGTAGGAATTGAGCGGCGCGGACCGGCGAGGAGTTCAAGGCTCCGACGATGGCTTCTTGCCATCGCCATGACCGCTGGGCTGGGGCTCGGCCCGCGCCAGCAGATCCATGAAGGCGCCTGGGGCATCGTCCTTGCGAGGCGGCTCCGGCTTGGGTGCGGGAGGTGCGACGTGCTCAACCGGCGACTCCGGCTCGGGTGCAGGCGGCACGATGGGCTCGGCCGGCGGCGCGAAGCGATCCTCGACCGTAACTTTCATCTCGAGAGCCGACGTCATGGCGTGCAGCAGCTCTGCCGGAGCACTTGTCTGATCGAGGTCGGGCGGCGGCGTCGGTGGTGAAAGCGCAGAAGGAGGAGGAACTGATGGTGACGGGGCCGAGGACAAAGAGGCCGTTGATGGAGGGGCAGGCGGCGCGTCGGTTTCCGCCGGCGACCGAAGCTGCGGCGCGGTCGGCAGCCGCGGCTCGACCATCCGGATGTCCTGCCAGTTCTCGGACTTGGTCTCGGCCTTGAAATCGACGCGCGGCTCGGTGCGGCGCGGCGCCCGCGTCGAGCTCGACATCACCAGGCGGTCGATGAACACCTGGGCCGAGCCCTGGTAGGTCAGGGGGATGAACAGCTTCTCGATCTCGGCGCTGCTCATCATCCCTTTGACCCGCATGTTGCCGAGCAGGAGTTCCTTCAGCGTCCGCTTTTCCCGGACCGCCTGATCGCTCAGCTCCTGCACCAGGCGGTGCGCCTCGTGGCGGCCGAGCTTTTCGGCGAGCGCAAACGACACGGCCTCCGCCATGATCTGTCCGCCGCTCTCATCGAGATTGGCGCGCAGCCGGTCGACGTCGATGACGAGACCCTCGGCGATCTCGGTCACCGCATGCAGCGCGCCGGATGTCACCAGCGCCAGCGCCGGCAAGGTCATCCATTCGGTCTGCCAGCCGCCGAGCCCGCGCTCGTGCTGCTGCACCTGCGCGGCCAGAAGGGTCGCGGTGAGGTTGGGCGCGATGGTCGCGGCCGACAGCGCCGCAACCGCACCCATTGGGTTGCGCTTGTGCGGCATGGTCGAGGAGCCGCCGCGGCCGCCCTGGGCCGGCTCGAACGCCTCGCTCACCTCGGTCTGCATCATCAGCGCCACGTCGCCCGCGATCTTGCCGCAGGTGCCGGTCAGGATCGCCAGCGCCGAGGCGATCTCGGCGAAGCGGTCGCGATGCGCATGCCACGGTCCGTCAGGCAGCGGCAGATCGAGCAGCGCGGCAAGCCGTTCCGATACGCCGAACCCTTTGTCGCCGAGCGCTGCCAGCGTGCCGGCCGCGCCGCCGAACTGCAGCGCCAGGGCCTCGCGGCGTAGCCGCGCGAGCCGTTCGCGCGAGCGCGCCAGCGCGGCGGCGTAGCCGGCGAGCTTGAGCCCGAACGGCATCGGCAGCGCCTGCTGCATCAGCGTGCGCGCCACCGACAGCGTGCGGCGGTGGCGGCCGGCGAGCGCATTGAAACCCTTGATCGCGGCCTCGAGGTCGAGGAGGAGGGCGTCCATCACGGCGCGCAGCTCGAGCGCCAGCGCCGTATCGATGACGTCCTGGCTGGTCGCGCCCCAATGCACAAAGCCCGCGGCGTTGGGATTCTTCCGCGCCACCTCGTTGGTCAGCGCCGTCACCACCGCCGTGGCGAAGTTGCCGGTCGGGATCGCGGCCTCGACCAGCAGCGTAATGTTGTAGCGTTCCGCCTTGCAGGCCTCGCTGATCTCGGTGACGGCGGTGGCCGGCACCACGCCGACCGCGGCCTCGGCCCGCACCAGCGCCGCCTCGAAGTCGAGCATCCGCTGCAGCCGCGCCCGGTCTGTCATCAGCGCCCGCATCGCCGCGCTGGCATAGAGCGGCGTCGTCAACTGTGACGATATCAGGAGCCCGTCGGTCGGCAGCGGATCGGTCACGAGGGTGTCGGTCCCTGCAATTCAGCCCTGCCTGACAGGGCCTGGGTCATTCACAATTAGCCCCGGCGGCGGGTGCCGCCAATCCCCAAGGGCAGAACTCGACCGGATGTTATGCGCAAACGCCCTTTTCAGAACCGTTTTCAGGGCTTAATTCCACAGGCGCGGCGATTTCGAGGCGTATTGGCCTAATTTGGAGATGCACCGATGGCGATGACGATGTCCGGCGAGCAGCAACTGACCGCTCCGCGCGAGAAGGTCTGGGCTGCGCTCAACGACCCGGCAACCCTGAAGGCCTGCATCCCGGGCTGCGAGACCCTCGACGTCACCGGCGAGAACGAGTTCTCGGCGGTCGCCACCAACAAGATCGGCCCGGTGAAGGCCCGCTTCAAAGGCAAGGTGCGGCTCACCGACCTCGATCCGCCGAACAGCTACAAGATTTCGGGCGAGGGCGACGGCGGCATCGCCGGCTTCGCCAAGGGCGGCGCCACCGTGTCGCTCAGCGACAAGGATGGCGGCACGCTGCTCACCTACAATGTCGAGGCGCAGATCGGCGGCAAGCTCGCCCAGCTCGGTCAGCGGCTGGTCAACGGTGCGGCAAAAAAGCTCGCGGACGATTTTTTCGCCAAGTTCGCGGCGGCCGTGAAGTAGCGGAAAGCCATCGAAGGGCCGCGGGAAGCTTGACCGGCCCGGTGCCCAAGGTTCAAGTTGCTCTTGTTCCAGAAACGAAAATGAGCCAAAAACGCTCGGTTTCGTGTAAGTTTGTTGGGCAGGATCGTAAATCCTGCCCGAAAACCGGGCCGTTGGGCCGGAATTGAGGAGGACACCATGCCCGCCGTATCCATGACGGTGAACGGCAAAGCCGTCACCGCCGATGTCGACCCCCGCACGCTCCTGGTCCAGTTTCTCCGCGAGCATCTGCGGCTGACGGGCACCCATGTCGGCTGCGACACCTCGCAGTGCGGCTGCTGCGTGGTCCATCTCAATGGCATCGCCGTGAAGTCCTGCACCACGCTCGCGTTGCAGGCCGACGGCGGCACAGTGGTGACCATCGAGGGCCTCGCCGCGCCGGATGGCCCGCTGCATCCGATGCAGGAGGCGTTCCGCGAGAACCATGGCCTGCAGTGCGGCTTCTGTACGCCAGGCATGGTGATGACCGCGGTGGACATGGTCCGCCGCAAGGGCAACGAGCTCGACGAGCACACCATCCGCCAGGAGCTCGAAGGCAACATTTGCCGTTGCACCGGCTACCACAACATCGTCAAGGCGATCGCGGCCGGCGCCAAGGCCATGAAGGGCGCGTCGGCATAACGTAGAAAATTCACTTCCTAGAACTTCCGTCCAGGCACAGCTCGGGGAGGAAGGCCATGACCGCACAGAACACGACTGCGACCGGCATCGGCGCGGCAGTGCGTCGCAAGGAAGACCTGCGTTTCATCACCGGCAAGGGCCAGTACACCGACGACATCAGCCGGCCCGGCGAGGCGCGCGCGCTGTTCGTGCGCTCGCCGCACGCGCACGCCAAGATCAAGAGCGTCGACACCAAGGCTGCGGCGGCGATGTCCGGCGTGCTGGCGGTGCTGACCGGCGCGCAGCTCGCCAACGACAAGATCGGCAATCTGATCTGTGGATGGATGATCCATTCCAAGGATGGCTCGCCGATGAAGATGGCGCCCCATCCGGCGATCGCCGCGACCAAGGCCTGCTATGTCGGCGATCCGGTGGCGGTGGTGGTCGCCGAGACCATGGCGCAGGCGCGCGATGCGGCCGAGCAGATCAAGGTCGACTACGAGGTGCTGCCGGCGGTGACCGATCCGGCCAAGGCGCAAGGCGGAACGCAGATCCACGAGGTCGCGCCGAACAACACGATCTATCAGTGGCACCTCGGCGACGCGAAGGCCACGGACGCTGCGATCAAGTCGGCCAAGCACGTCACCAAGCTCAACATCGTCAACAACCGGCTCGTGCCCAACGCGATGGAGCCGCGCGTCGCCATCGGCGAATACGACAGCGGCACGCAGAACTTCACGCTGTGGAACACGTCGCAGAATCCGCACGTGGCGCGGCTGGTGATCGCGGCCTTCGTCGGCATGGCGCCGGAGCACAAGCTGCGGGTCATCGCGCCGGATGTCGGCGGCGGCTTCGGCTCGAAGATTTTCATCTATCCGGAGGAGGTCGTGTGCCTCTGGGCTTCGAAGAAGGTCGGCCGTCCGGTGAAATGGACCTGCGACCGCTCCGAGGCGTTCCTCGCCGACGCCCATGGCCGTGACCACGTCACCCACGCCGAGATGGCGTTCGGCGACGACGGCAAGATCATCGGGCTGAAGGTTAAGACCACCGCCAATCTCGGCGCCTACATGTCGACCTTCTCGTCGTCGGTGCCGACCTATCTCTACGCGACGCTGCTGTCGGGCCAGTACGACATCCCGGCGATCTACTGCGAGGTCGACGCGGTCTACACCAACACCGTGCCGGTCGATGCCTATCGCGGGGCAGGGCGGCCGGAGGCGACCTTCGTGGTCGAGCGGCTTGTTGAAGTGGGCTCGCGCGAGCTGAGCATGGACCCGGCGGATCTGCGCAAGAAGAACTTCATCAAGTCGTTCCCGCACCAGACGCCGGTGATCATGACCTACGACGCCGGCGACTATCAGGCGTCGCTGAAGAAGGCGATGGACGTCGCCGACGTGAGGGGCTTCGGCAAGCGGAAGCGCGACAGCGCCCGCGCCGGCAAGCTCCGCGGCATCGGCTATTCCACCTATATCGAGGCTTGCGGCATCGCGCCGTCGCAGGCGGTCGGCTCGCTCGGCGCCGGCGTCGGCTTGTGGGAATCCGCCGAGGTGCGGGTCAACCCGACGGGTTCGGTCGAGGTGCTGACCGGCTGCCACAGCCACGGCCAGGGTCACGAGACGACGTTCGCGCAACTGGTCTCGGAACGCCTAGGCATTCCGATCGACACCGTGAGCGTGGTCCACGGCGACACCGACAAGGTGCAGTTCGGCATGGGCACCTACGGCTCGCGCTCCGGCGCGGTCGGCATGTCGGCGATCGTGAAGGCGCTCGACAAGGTCGAGGCCAAGGCCAAGAAGGTCGCGGGCTTCATGATGGAGGCCGCCGAAGCCGACATCGAATTCAAGGACGGCAAGTTCACTGTCGCCGGCACCGACAAGTCGGTCGGCTGGGGCGACGTGACGCTGAACGCCTACATCGCGCACAAGTTCACCGGCGCGCAGCTCGAGCCCGGCCTGAAGGAGGGCGCGTTCTACGACCCGACCAACTTCACGTTCCCGGCGGGCTGTCACATCTGTGAGGTCGAGATCGATCCCGACACCGGCCATGTCGACATCGCGGGCTGGACCGCGATCGACGACTTCGGCACCGTGATCAATCCGATGATCGTCGAGGGTCAGGTGCACGGCGGCGTCGCGCAGGGCGTCGGCCAGGCGCTGCTCGAAGGCGCGGTCTACGACAAGGACGGCCAGCTCGTGTCCGGCTCGTTCATGGACTACTCGATGCCCAAGGCCGAGACCTTGCCCGACCTCAAGGTCGGCACCACCACGACCAAGTGTCCGTCGAACCCGCTCGGCATCAAGGGCTGCGGCGAGGCGGGCGCGATCGCGGCGCCGGCCGCCGTGATCAACGCCATCACCGATGCGATCGGCACAGAAGATCTGGCCATGCCGGCGACGCCCCAGGCTGTCTGGGCGGCGATCCGCAAGGCCGCGAAGATGCAGCAAGCAGCAGAATAGGTTTACAAGGAGCTGAACGATGTACGAATTCAAGTATGTGCGCCCGACTTCGGTCCGGCAGGCGGCCAACATGTTGGCCAAGGACGGAGAAGCAAAAATCCTCGCGGGCGGGCACTCGCTTCTCCCGGCGATGAAGCTCCGCCTCGCCAAGCACACCCAGCTGCTCGACCTCGGCAAGGTTGAGGGTCTCAACACCATCGAGCTGAAGGGCCGCTCGCTCGATATCGGCGCGATGACCCGCCACATCGAAGTGGCGAACTCGCCGGTGGTGAAAGAGGCGCTGCCCGCGCTCGCCGAGCTCGCCGGCATGATCGGCGATCCGGCGGTGCGCCACCGCGGCACGATCGGCGGCTCGCTCGCCAACAACGATCCGAACGCCGACTATCCGGCGGCGGCGCTCGGCCTGGGCGCCACCATCGTCACCAACAAACGCAAGATCGCGGCGGACGATTACTTCAAGGGCATGTTCGAGACCGCGCTCGAGCCCGACGAGATCATCACCCGGGTGAGCTTCCCGCTGGCCAAGAAGGCCGCCTACCAGAAGTTCAAGCACCCCGCCTCGGGCTTTGCCCTCGTCGGCGTGTTCGTGTCCAAGCGCTCGTCGGACATCCGCGTGGCGGTGACCGGCGCCGGCGCCAACGGCGTGTTCCGCGTCACGAGCTTCGAGGAGGCGCTGAAGAAGCGGTTCTCGCCGAAGTCGATCGAGGGCATGACCATCCCGGCCGACGGCATGAACACGGACATCCACGGCAGCGCCGAATACCGCGCCCATCTGGTCGCCGTGATGGCCCGCCGGGCTCTGGCCGCGGCGCAGTAGCGCTCCGGCCGGCACGGCTTATCTAAGGCTTGAGCACCCGATTTGGCGGTGCCCGGTCCGCAAGGGCCGGGCACCGGCATTTGGGCTGCATGGCAGAACAGCCCCCGATTGCCGCGACAAATCCCGTCGCGGCGGGCTATAGATGGCCGGCATGACCTCCAAGATTAAGCCTACCCCTGAATCCATCGACGCCACCCTCAAGCTGCTCGCCGGCGCCAACTATCTCGCCGACCGGTCGCTCTCGACCGTGCTGTTTCTGGCGCTGAAGATGGGCCGGCCGATTTTCCTCGAAGGCGAGGCCGGTGTGGGCAAGACCGAGATCGCCAAGGTGCTGTCCGAGACACTCGGACGCCGTCTGATCCGGCTGCAGTGCTACGAGGGCCTCGACGTGGCGTCGGCGGTCTACGAGTGGAACTACGCCGCACAGATGATCGCGATCCGCGCCGCCGAAGCCGAGGGCGAGGCCGACCGCGAGCGCATCCAGAGCGATGTGTTCTCCGAGCGCTTCCTGATCAAGCGGCCGCTGCTGCAGGCGCTGGAGCCCGATCCCGCCGGCGCGCCGGTGCTGCTGATCGACGAGCTCGATCGCAGCGACGAAGCCTTCGAGGCATTTCTCCTCGAAGTGCTGGCCGACTTCCAGGTCACGATACCGGAGCTCGGCACCGTAAAGGCCGCGCACCCGCCGATCGTGATCATCACCTCGAACCGCACCCGCGAAATCCACGACGCGCTGAAGCGCCGCTGCCTCTATCACTGGGTCGGCTATCCGACGGCCACGCGCGAGCTCGAGATCGTGCGCACGAAGGTGCCGGGCGTCGGCAAGAAACTCAGCGAGCAGGTGGTCGGCTTCGTGCAGGCGCTGCGCAAGCAGGACCTGTTCAAGTCGCCCGGCGTCGCCGAGACGCTCGACTGGGCGACCGCGCTCACCGAGCTCGACGCCGTCGCGCTCGATCCTGCCACGGTGTCGGACACGCTCGGCGTGCTGCTGAAGTACCAGGACGACATCGCCAAGCTCGAGGGCGGCAAGGTCAAGGAGCTGCTCGACCAGGTCCAGGCGGAGCTTCGGGCCGCGGAGTAGACGAATGTCCGATGCCGAGGGCCGTCTTGCCGAGAACATCCTCTACTTCGCGCGGGCGCTGCGCGCCGCGGGCATTCCGCTTGGCCCGGGCTCGGTGCTCGATGCGCTCGCGGCGGTGCGGGCGGCTGGTGTCGGCGGCAAAGAGGATTTCTACTGGACCCTGCACGCGGTGTTCGTGAAGCGTCACGAGCACTCGGTGCTGTTCGACCAGGCGTTCAAGATATTCTTCCGCAAGCGCGGTTACCTCGAACGGCTCATCGCGATGATGTCGCCGGAGATGACCGGCGCGCCGGCCCAGGCCGAGCAGCCGCAGGCCTCGCAGCGCGTGCTCGATGCGCTGTTCGCGGGCGCCGACAAGATCGAGCGCGAGAAACAAGAGATCGAGCTCGACGCCCGCTTCACGGTGTCCGACCGCGAGGTGCTGGAGCGCAAGGACTTCGCCCAGATGACCGCGGCCGAGATCGCGGCGGCGAAGGACGCGATCAAGCGCATGCCGCTCGGCTTCGACGACGTGAAGACGCGCCGTCTTGCGCCGCATCCGCACGGCCACCGCGTCGATCTGCGCCGGACGCTGCGCTCCAGCATGAAGGCCGGCGGTGCCGTCATTGACCTGAAGTACCGCGGGCCGAAGACCAAGACGCCGCCGATCGTGGCGCTGCTCGATATCTCGGGCTCGATGAGCCAGTACACCCGGCTGTTCCTGCATTTCCTGCACGCCGTGACCGATGCGCAAAAGCGCGTGCACACCTTCCTGTTTGGCACCCGGCTGACCAACGTGTCCCGCGCCTTGCGGGAGCGCGATCCCGACGAGGCGCTGGCGGCCTGCTCGCAGAGCGTGCTCGACTGGTCGGGCGGCACGCGCATAGCGACGTCGCTCGGCGCCTTCAACAAGCAGTGGTCGCGGCGGGTGCTGACCCAGGGCGCCGTGGTGCTGCTCTTCACCGACGGGCTGGAGCGCGACCCCGACGAGCGGCTGGGCTTCGAGATCGACCGGCTACACCGGTCCTGCCGGCGGCTCATTTGGCTGAACCCGCTGCTGCGGTTTTCCGGCTTCGAGGCCAAGGCCCGCGGCATCCGGGTGATGCTGCCGCACGTTGACGAACTGCGGCCCATTCACAATCTAGAGTCCATGACCGACCTGTGCCGGGCGCTGTCGGAGCATGGCAGTCATGTCGACCCGAGAACCTGGCTGTCCCGGGTCGCGTAATATCCCGATATATATAGCGCTAAGCCCGGCAAATCGGGCATAATGGATCGATGGAGGCTCGCATGCTGGCAAGAGACGAGGACATCCTCAAAGCCGCCGAGGACTGGAGAAAGGCGGGCAAGGGCGTGGCCCTTGCGACCGTGGTCGAGACCTGGGGCTCGGCCCCGCGGCCAATCGGCTCCAACCTGGTGATCGACGAGGAGGGTAACTTCCTTGGCTCGGTGTCGGGCGGCTGCGTCGAGGGCGCGGTGGTGACCGAAGCCATCGACGTGATCGAGAGCGGCAAGCCGAAGACGTTAGAGTTCGGCGTCGCCGACGAGACCGCCTGGAAGGTCGGGCTGTCCTGCGGCGGCAAGATCAAGGTGTTCGTCGAGAAGGTGGAGTAGCCCCTTGCGCCTCGACATCCTCAAGGCTTTGAACGAGGAGCGCACCGCGCGGCGCGCCGTCATCGTTGTCACCAACCAGGACAGCGGCGAGCAGCGGCTGGTGAAGGCCCCCGACGTCCGCAACGATCCGCTGAAGGACGTGCTGGAGAAACATCTGCGTTCGGCCAAGAGCGGCATCGAGGAGACGGCCGAGGGTAAGGTATTCCTCACCGTCCACGTGCCGTCGCCGAAGCTCGTTATCACCGGCGCGGTTCACATCAGCCAGGCGCTCGCCCCGATGGGGCAACTCCTCGGCTACGACGTCACCATCGTCGATCCGCGCACGGCGTTCGCCACCATCGAGCGCTTTCCCGACGTGAAGGTGATCGCCGAATGGCCGGACGTCGCGCTGCCGCCGATCGGCATCGACCATTACACGGCCTTCGTCGCGCTCACCCATGACCCAAAGATCGACGATCCGGGTCTCGACGTGGCGCTCAAGAGCGACTGCTTTTACATCGGCGCGCTCGGCTCACGGAAAACCCACGCGCGCAGAGTCGAGCGGCTGAAGACCGAGCGCGGCTTCACCGACAACGACATCGGCCGCATCCATTCGCCGATTGGTTTGGATATCGACGCGGTGTCGCCGGCCGAGATCGCGGTCGCGATCATGGGCGAGATCACCCAGGCGCTTCGCCAGGAAGTGTCATGAGATGGACCACGACTTCATTGTGCTTTGCGGCGGCGTCGGCGATTCCCGCAGGACTGGTCGCGTCGTCCGTTTCTGCTCAGCAGATGAAGTGTGAGATTGGGCCGGTCGCAAAGACATACGGATCGACGCAGTGGCTCGTTTACAGCTGTGACGATGCGAAGACCGTTGTGGTGTTATCCGCGCCCGGTAATCCGGCGATGCCGTTTTATTTCATGTTCTCGCCAACAAACTCAGGTCATCAACTGAACAGCGAGGGCACCGGAGATAAGAATTCGACGGCGAGTGCGTTTAGTGAGCTAAAGCAGTTGTCGGAGAACGACATTCTTGCGCTGATCAACGAAACCAAAATGGTGCGAGATGCGTCGACCCGCTAATTCAATCCGGAAGGTAGCCGCGCCATGAAGTTCGGCCCGGTCCCGCCGCGGGACGCCAATGGCGCCACCGCCGTCCATACCATCCGGCAGGGCTCGCTGGTGCTCAAGAAAGGGACCTTGATCGGGACCGCCGAGATCGCGGCGCTGGAGGCGGCCGGCATCAAGGACGTGGTGGTGGCGCGGCTCGAGCCGGGTGACGTGTCCGAGGACCAGGCTGCGGCCGAGATCGCCAAGGCGGTGGGGGGCGAGGGCGTTCACGTCGAGCGCGCCTTTACCGGCCGCGCCAACCTGTTCGCCGAAAAGGCCGGCGTGCTGGTGGTCGATCGCGATGCGATCGACGGGCTCAACCGCATCGACGAGGCGATCACGTTTGCCACGCTGTCGGCCTACAAGCCTGTGGTCGAAGGCGAGATGATCGCGACCGTGAAGATCATTCCGTTCGGCACCGCCGAGGTCGCGCTGAAGTCGGCGCTGGCGGTGGCGAAGAAGCCGTTCATCCGCGTCGCGCCCTACAAGATCAGGAAGCTCGGCGTGGTCTCGACCGTGCTGCCCGGCCTCGCCGTCAAGGTGATCGAGAAGACGCTGAAGGTGATGCAGGAGCGGCTCGATCCGGCGGGCGCCAGGATCGTGGCTGAGCGCCGCGTGCCGCACGAGCAGAAGGCGCTGGCGAAGGCCATCGACGAGGTGCTGAAGGAAGGCGCCGAGATGGTCGTGGTTTTCGGCGCTTCCGCCATCGCCGACCGGCGCGACGTCATCCCGGCCGCGATCGAGGCGGTCGGCGGCCGCATCGAGCATTTCGGCATGCCGGTCGATCCGGGCAACCTGATGCTGATCGGCGAGACGGGCGGCAGGCCCGTGATCGGCGCGCCGGGCTGCGCGCGCTCGCCCAAGGAAAACGGCTTCGACTGGATCCTGATGCGGCTGCTCGCGGGCCTGCCGGTGTCGCGTGCGGACATCACCGGGCTTGGCGTGGGCGGGCTCCTGATGGAGATCGTCACGCGGCCGCAGCCGCGCGTCGAGCCGGTGCACGCCGAGGGACACCGCATCGCCGCGGTCATCCTCGCCGCGGGTCGCTCGACCCGCATGGGCGGGCCGAACAAGCTTCTGGCCGAGATCGGCGGCCGGCCGCTGGTGCGGATCGCTGTCGAGGAGGCGCTGGCCTCGCACGCCAAGCCCGTGATCGTCGTCACCGGGCACCAGCGCGACAAGGTCGAAGCCGCGCTCAAGGGTCTCGACTTGCAGATCGTGCACAATCCGAATTTCGCCGATGGTCTTTCGACCTCGGTCAAGACCGGGCTCGCGGCCGTGCCGCAGTCCGCCGACGGCGCCATCGTCTGCCTGGGCGACATGCCGCAGGTCCGCGCGGGCCTGATCGACAAGCTGCTCGACGCCTTCGACCCCGAGCGCGGCGCGCTCGTCGTCATCCCGGTGATCGGCGGCAAGCGCGGCAATCCGGTGGTCTGGTCGCGGCGCTTCTTCAAGGAGCTGATGGCGATCGAGGGCGATGTCGGCGCCCGCAACATGATCGCGCGCTATGCCGAGGCGGTGGCCGAGGTGCCGCTCGCCGACACCGCGGCGCTGGTCGATGTCGACACGCCGGAAGCGTTGGCCGAGGTGAAGGCCGAGCTCGAGCGCGCATAGTCGTGCGCGCCTGCCGCTTCGCGGCACGACATGGTTACCCCGGCTTAATCAGTTTGGTCTTTGATGTTCCGGAGTTTGTCTTCGGGGGAAGGCCATGCGTATCTCTTTGCGTGCGGGCGCCGGTGCGGCCGCAGTTCTCGGCATTTTGTCTTTCGCACTCGCGCCGTCGTACGGGGCAGGGGCGCTCGCCGTCGGCAAGTGTGCGGCCTACGGCTACGCGATTGACTATCCTTCGGTCGCCGCCGCCGAGAGCGCGGCGCGCGCCAAGTGCTCGGACAAGACCTGCAATCAGGTGGTGACGACGCGCAAAGGCTGCGCGGCTTTCGCCATCGACGGCCACAAGCCGTGCGGACCGAACGGCTACGCCAACGGGCCGAAGCTCGCGGCCGCCCAGAACACCGCGCTGAAGTACTGCTACAAGTTCGGCGGCAAGGACTGCGTGATCCGCGCCTGGATCTGCGATGGAAAAGGCTGATCAGAACCTCACGTGACGGTTCATCCGGCTCGCATTCCACCCAAATTTCTCCAGTCATCACCCTGATTTTTCTGTGATTTTCTGAAGGCTGTCGCTCGCCTGAAGTCAGGGCTTGCGGCCGGGCATCATTTGACCTAAATAATGACTGACCAGTCAGTCATATCATGGCACATAACCGCACCGCTTCGACTTCATCGCTTCGTCCCGAAAGCCCCGGCGCTCCGGCCGGCGCCCGGGCGCAGCGCGCCGCCGAGCGCCGGGACGCGATCCTCGCGGCGGCGCTCGACGAGTTCGCGGCGGAGGGCTTTGCCGCCGCGCGGCTCGACGACGTCGCCAAGCGCGCCGGCGTCGCCAAGGGCACGATCTATCTCTACTTCGCCGACAAGGAGACGCTGTTCCAGGAGCTGATCCGTACCCAGCTCAGTCCCGTGGTCGGCGGGGTGATCCACGCCTCGCATGCCGACATTCCGCTGAAGGTGTTCGCAGGGCAGCTCCTCGAGGTGTTCGTGCGCGAGGTGCTCGGCACCCGGCGCAAGGACGTGATCCGGCTGATGATCACGGAAGGGCAGCGCTTTCCCAAGCTCGCCGAGTTCTACTTCCACGAGGTCATCGCCCCGGTGATGGAGGCGGTCCGCGCGCTGATGCGCCGCGCGCTCGAACGCGGCGAGCTGAAGGACGACGCGCTGATCCGGCATCCGCAACTGCTCGCTGCGCCCGGCATCATGTCGATCGTCTGGGGCGGGCTGTTCGAACGGTTCGAGCCGCTCGATGTCCGCTCGCTGATGCGGGCGCATTTCGAGATCATGTTCGGCAAGGAGAATGCGCCATGAACGCGCTTCTCAGACGTATGGTTCTTCTGGTCGCGCTGGGCGGCGCTTCGCTCGCGCTCGCTGCCTGCACCGACGGCCGCGATCCCGGCTTCCAGGGCTGGGTCGAGGCCGACCTGATCTTCGTCAGCCCCGACGAATACGGCCGCGTCGAGACGCTCGCGGTCCGCGAGGGCGACGTCGTCGAGAAGGGCGCGCCGCTGTTCACGGTCGATCCCGACATCCAGCAGTCGAATGTCGACATGGCGCAGGCCTCGGTCGCCAACGCCCAGGTGGCCTATGACCGCGCCCAGACGCTGCTCAAGACCGCGGTGGGCTCGCAGAAGGCATTCGACGACGCCGAGGCGACGCTGCGCACCGCGCAGGCGCAGCTTGCCACCGCGCAGACGCGGCTGATGCGCCGCAAGATGGCAAGCCCGGTCTCGGGCTCGGTGCAGCAGATCTACTATCGCCCGGGCGAACTCGTGCCCGCCGGCCGACCGGTGCTGGCGCTGCTGCCGCCCGGCAACATCAAGATCCGGTTCTTCGTGCCGGAAACCGAGCTGCCCAAGATTTCGCTCGGCCAGCCGGTGTCGGTCTATTGCGACGGCTGCAAGGCCACGGTGCCGGCCCGCGTCACCTTCATCTCGCGCACGTCGGAGTTCACGCCGCCGGTGATCTACAGCCTCGATGAGCGCTCCAAGCTCGTCTACCTGATCGAGGCGCGCACCGACATGCCGGGCGAATTGCGAGTCGGCCAGCCGGTCGATGTCCATTTCCGCGAAGCCCTGGTCGGGGAGGCCAGCACCGAAGGACCCAAGAAATGACCGCCGCGCCGGAGCACAACGGCGAGGTCGTCATCGACGTGCACGGCCTCACCAAGAAGTTCGACGGCCGCGCCGTGGTCCGCGACCTGTCGATGCAGGTCAAGCGCGGCATGATCTACGGCTTCCTCGGGCCGAACGGCTCCGGCAAGACCACCACCATCCGCATGCTGTGCGGCCTGCTCACGCCCGACGAAGGCACCGGCACCTGCCTCGGCTACGACATCCGCACGCAGACCGACAAGATCAAGCGCCAGGTCGGCTACATGACCCAGCGCTTCAGCCTCTACCAGGATCTATCGGTGCGCGAGAACCTGGAGTTCGTCGCGCGGCTCTACGCCGTGCCGGACGCGACCCAGGCGGCGCGCGACATGATCGCCCGCCTCGGCCTGCAGGGCCGCGAGGAGCAGCTCGCCGGCTCGCTGTCGGGCGGCTGGAAGCAGCGGCTCGCGCTCGGCGCCTGCACGCTGCCCAATCCGAAGCTTCTGCTGCTGGACGAGCCGACCGCCGGCGTCGACCCCAAGGCGCGGCGCGAGTTCTGGAACGAGATCCACGCGCTCGCGGCGCAGGGGCTCACGGTGCTGGTCTCGACCCACTACATGGACGAGGCCGAGCGCTGCCATGAGATCGCGTATATCGCCTACGGCACGCTCTTGACCCACGGCACGGTGGAGCAGGTGGTGGCCGAGTCCGGGCTCCTGACCTACACGGTGTCCGGCGGCGACCTGCCGAAGCTGTCGACCGCGCTTTCCGGCAAGCCCGGCGTCGACTCGGTCGCGCCGTTCGGCACGAGCCTCCACGTCTCCGGCCGCGATCCGGAGAAGCTCGAAGCCGCCATCGCGCCGTACCGCGACGACGCGGAGCTGCACTGGACCAAATCCGAGCCCTCGCTCGAAGACGTGTTCATCGACCTGATGGGCCGCGCCAAGGACAATTTCCAATGAGCGCGCTCACCGACAGCCTGCTCCGCACCCGCGCGATGCTGATCAAGGAGTTCATCCAGCTCAAGCGTGACCGCGTCTCGTTCGCCATGATCATCATGGTGCCGCTGATGCAACTCCTGCTGTTCGGCTACGCCATCAACGCGACGCCGCGCGACCTGCCGACCGCAGTGCTGCTCCAGGAGAACAGCGATCTCGGCCGTTCGGTGCTGAAAGCACTGGTGAACACCAAATACTTCAAGGTCACCCGCCAGGTCCGCGACGAGGCCGAGTTCGACCGCGTGCTCGCCGCAGGCGAGGTGCTGTTCGCGATCGAAATCCCGCGGAACTTCGAGCGCGCGGTGCGGCGCGGCGAGAAGCCGGCGATCCTGGTGGCCGCCGATGCCACCGATCCGGTGGCGTCGGGCTCGGCGATGGCGGCGGTGAACCAGATGGTGCAGACCGCGCTGGTGCACGACCGCGGTCTGCCGGACACCGGCACGCCGCTGTTCGAGGTGCGCACCCACGCGCGCTACAATCCCGCCGCCGCGACGGCGCTCAACATCGTGCCTGGGCTCGTCGGCACCATCCTGACCATGACCATGCTGATCTTCACCGCGCTGTCAGTGACGCGCGAGATCGAGCGCGGCACCATGGAAAGCCTGCTCTCCATGCCGATCACGCCGGTCGAGATCATGATCGGCAAGATCGTGCCCTACATCATCGTCGGCTTCGTCCAGGCGAGCCTGATCATCGGCATCGGCATTGGATTGTTCGGCGTGCCGGTCATGGGCAGCCTCTCCATGCTCGCCTTGCTCAGCACGCTGTTCATCGCGACCAACCTGTCGGTCGGCTACACCTTCTCGACGGTGGCGCAGAACCAGCTGCAGGCCATGCAGATGTCGATGATGTTCTTTCTGCCGAACATTCTGCTGTCCGGCTTCATGTTCCCGTTTGCCGGCATGCCGCAATGGGCGCAGTGGATCGGTGAGGCTTTGCCGCTGACGCATTATCTGCGCATCGTGCGCTCGATCATGCTGAAGGGCTCGACCGTCAGCGATCTGCGTTACGACACGCTGGTGTTGGCCGGCCTGATGCTGGTCGCGATGCTGATCGCGGTGACGCGCTTCCGCCGCACGCTCGACTGAGCGGGATCAGCGGCCGATCAGCTCGCGCAGCGGCTTGCCGAGGCTTCGTCGCACCATCGCCGAAAACGCGCTCGGGCTGGCATAGCCGACCGATGCCGCGGCTTCGCCGACCGACGCGCCGTTGGCGATCCGCGCCATGCCGTCCACGGTGCGCAGCCGGGCCCGCCACTCGGCGAAGCTCATGCCGGTTTCACCACGAAAAAGGCGCGCCAGCGTGCGGCGGCTTGCACCGGCCTGTTCGGCCCAGCCGTCGAGGTCGAGATCGATCGCGCAGTTGCCCAGCAGCGGACGCGCCACGCGCAGCACGCGCGGATCGCGCGGCATCGGCACGGTCAGGCTCTGATGCCGCAGCCGGCCGAGTTCGGTCAGGATCAGTTGCGCGATGACGGCGCCGCGGCTGCCGTCCGCGTAGTCTTCCGGCTCCTCGAGCGCCGCGAGGATCAGCTCGCGCAGGAGCCGCGAGACTTCCACCATCGCCGCTTTGCCGGGCAAGTTGCCGCAATGCTCGGGATCGATGTAGAGCGTGCGGACCTCGACATGGCCCTTCATGCTGGTGATGTGGGCGAGGTCAGGCGGCACCCAGAGCGCGCGAGCCGGCGGCACGATCCAGACCGAGTTCTTGGTCTCGACCCGCATGATGCCGCTGATGGCGTGCAGCAACTGCCCCCGGCGATGCCGGTGCAGCGGAATTGTCTCATCGAGGCGGGTCGAGGCCTGCGCCACCACCGGCCGCGCCGAGGCGTCGAGATCGCTTCGGTAGACCGGCTTCTGATTTGCAGGCTTTCGATTGGCAGACTTGTGCCCAGCAGGCTTGGCGCGTCGGCGGAGTTTTGTGGGTTTTCGAGCTTGGCCCATTTGCGACGAAAATCGGCCGAACGTCGCAAAATGGCAAGTGCTAATCTCCGCCCGCCGAAAGGAATCGCACCGATGAACGCCGACGCCGCGCTGGCCGAGAGAAACCGAAAAATCACCATCGGCTTCAACAACTTCGCGCACGCGGTCGACCATTACGTGATGCTGATCTTCCCGACCGTGGTGATCGGCCTCGAGGCGGTCTACGGCCGGCCGTACTCCGAATTGTTGGCGCTCGGCACCGCCTCGTTCTTCGCCTTCGGCATCTTCTCGCTGCCGGCCGGCTGGATCGCCGACCGCTGGAGCCGCCGCTACATGATGGTGGTGTTCTATATCGGCTGCGGGCTCAGCTGCGCGGCTGCGGCCGTATCGCCAAACTTCGTCACGCTCGCGATCGCGCTGTTCGCGCTCGGCGTATTCGCCTCGATCTATCATCCGGTCGGCACTGCGATCGTGGTTGCGGCTGCGGTCAACCGCGGCCGGACGCTGGCGCTGAACGGCGTCTGCGGCAATGTCGGCGTGGCGCTGGCGGCCGGCATCACCGCGAGCCTGACCTACTGGATCGGCTGGCGCGGCGCCTTCCTGGCTCCCGCCGTGATCTGCATCGCGACCGGCATTGCCTACTTCATCATGGTGCCGGACGATCGCGCGCAGAAGGCCGGCCGTAGCGCCGCGCCGGACGTACGGCTGTCGACCGTGATCATGCTGACGGTGTTCGGGCTGTTCATCCTGATCGGCACCACCGCGGGCCTCGTGTTCAACACCGTCACCATCGCGTTGCCCAAGGTGGTCGACGAGCGGATCGGCAGCGGCATCTCGCTGGTCGCGGTCGGCAGCATCTCGACCGCGATCTTCCTGTGCGGCGCCGTCGCGCAGTTCACCATGGGCCGCATCCTGGAGCGCTACCCGGCGCATCTCGTGTTCGCCTTCACCGGGCTGATGCAGTTCGTCGGCGTGGTCTGGGTCTGCTACGCCACCGGTTATTCGCTGCTCGCCGCGCTCGCCTTCGCCATGGCCTTCATCTACGCCCAGGTCACGGTCAACGACTTCGTCATCGCCCGCTACACCGCGGACGCCTGGCGCGCGCGGGTCTACGCGGTGCGCTACTTCATCACGTACCTGATTTCGGGAGCCGCGATCAGCATGATCGCGTTCCTGCACAGCCGTGGCGGGTTCGACCTTGTGCTCTCGGTCACGGCCGTGATTGCCATGGGCTTCGTCTTCGGCACCGCAGCCGTCGCGTTGCTCGTCAACGGCGTCGAGCGCGACGCCAAGGCGATGCAGCCGGCCGAATAGCCGCATTCAGATAAGGGCCGGGACCAGATCGACCACGTCCGCGCCGGTGCGCTCGTTGACGATCTCGGCGATGCGGCTCCGGTGACAGCAGGCCTGGTCTCGTTCGAAACAGAGCAGGCACACGGTCTCGCCGGACTTCACGATGGAGATCAGCTCGTCCATCGCCTCGATGGCATCCGGCGTCGTCAAGTGCCTGGCATAGATTTTCCAGAGCGACTCGAGCTTGCCGGCGCGGGCGGCTTGCCGTCCATCGTCCGGCGTGCCGAGCTTCTGCAGATGCAGATAGGCGATGCCGTTCTCGTCGAGGATCGCGGCGAACTGCCGCTTGGAAAAGCCGGGCTTGCGCGAGGCCGCAACCGCACGGGTGTCGACCAGGAGCTTGACCTTGGCGCGCTTCAGTTCGGCGATCACCGCGTCAGGCTTGGCCAGCTCGTAGCCGATGGTGAAGAGCTTTGACGGCTTCTTCTTTCGCGTCTTCGTTGCCGAAGCCGTCTTGGCCTCCGCTTTTTTGACCTTGGCCACAGGCTATCCCTTGAGCTTCTCGATCAGCGCCATGGCGCCGGCCGGCGCGCGGATCTTGCCCTCGTGGATCACGTAGGCGAACACGTCGCGCGGCTCGGCTTTCAGCTTGTGCTTGCTGTCGACACGCTCGAGGTCCTTCGGCTCCTTGCCGTCGGCCCAGCTCTGCAGGCGCTTGGTCCATTCGCCGATCTGTTTCGGCGGATAGGCGGTCGGCACGTCGTCCTCGCCGCGCTGCAAGCGCGCATAGACGAAGTCGCTGGTGACGTCGGGGATATTCGGAT
>CAKZHN010000540.1 GCA_936924235.1 uncultured Rhodoplanes sp.
TCCGATCTGGGTCTCAGGGTTGCAACAGGGTGGCGGGAACGGATGGCCGATCCCGGTGTTCCCTTGTGGCAGTGCGCCAAAACGGACTATAAGTGTTTGATGTTTCTGGGGTTGAAAGCCCTGGGGTTGAAAGCGAGGACGAACATGCGCGTGATGGCCTTTGCCCTGACTGCTGCCGTTGCGTTTTGCGCCGTCTCGGCTGCCGACGCCGCGCCCCGCGTGAAGAAAGTCAACAGCACCGACACCACCACGACGGACAGCCGCGCCTACTATCCGCCCGGCTCGACCACTATCGTCACCCGCGATGAGCAGGGCCGCACCCGGACCCGCATCCTGGTGCAGAAGCGGTCGTATCTCGACGGCGGCACCGAGGTGATGCCGGCCGACAACGTCAACTCGTTCCGCTCGACCTTCATGAGCTACCGGCCGGGCAGCGCCGCCACCCAGAACACCGCCTTCGACCGGCCGAGCTGGGTCAACGACCCGTACTTCCTGGCGGGCAAGCGCAATCCGTATCCGTGGTCCGGGAACTGACCGCGGGTTTCTTCTAAGTCTTCAGACAAAATAGAGCTGGTGCAGCTCGGCCATCCCTCCCCGCCAGGGGAGGGTGGACTCGCGAGGCGTTAGCCGAGCGAGGCCGGGTGGGGAGATGCGTACGACAACGCAATTCTCTCGCGTGCTGACGCTTCTCCCCACCCGGCCGCTTCGCGGCCACCCTCCCCTCGCGGGGAGGGAGGACACTGCCGATGCCGCAGCGACTTGAAGCGGCTACTTCGCCAGCTTTTCCATCTCGGCGATGATCGCGTCGCCCATATCCTTGGTGCCGACCTGCTTGAAGCCCGCCGACATGATATCGCCGGTGCGGAGCCCGTTCTGCAGCACGCTGGCGATTGCCTTGTCGATCATGTCGGCTTCGGCGCCCTTGTTGAATGAATAGCGCAGCGCCATGCCGAACGACGCCAGCATCGCGATCGGGTTGGCGACGCCCTTGCCGGCGATGTCCGGCGCAGAACCATGCACCGGCTCGTACAGCGCCTTGCGCTTCTTGGTCTTGGGATCGGTGTCGCCGAGCGAGGCCGAGGCCAGCATGCCGAGCGAGCCGGTCAGCATCGCGGCGATGTCGGACAGCATGTCGCCGAACAGGTTGTCGGTGACGATGACGTCGAACTGCTTGGGGTTCTTCACGAGCTGCATGCCGCCGGAGTCGGCGAGCTGGTGCTCGAGCGTGACGTCCTTGAACTCGCGCTGATGCAGCTGCGTGATGACCTCGTTCCAGAGCACGCCGGTCTTCATCACGTTGCGCTTTTCCATCGACGTGACCTTGCCGCGGCGCTTGCGCGCCAGCTCGAAGGCGACGCGGCCGATGCGCTCGATCTCGTAGGTGTCGTAGACCTGGGTGTCGACGGCGCGCTTCTGGCCGTTGCCGAGATCCGTGATGGTCTTGGGCTCGCCGAAATAGACGCCGCCGGTGAGCTCGCGCAGGATCATGATGTCGAGGCCTTCGACCAATTCCCGCTTGAGGGCCGAGGCGTCGGCCAAGGCCGGATAGGTCACGGCCGGGCGAAGGTTGGCGTAGAGCGCGAGGTCCTTGCGCAGCCGCAGGAGGCCCGCTTCAGGGCGCACGTCGTAGGGCACGGCGTCCCACTTCGGCCCGCCGACCGCGCCGAAGATCACGGCATCGGCCGCATGGGCCTTGGCCATGGTCTCGTCGGTGATCGAGACCTTGTGAGCGTCGTAGCAGCTGCCGCCGACCAGCCCCTCCTCGGTCTCGAACGTGCCCATGCCGCGGCCGTTCATCCAGCCGATCAGCTTTTTGACCTCGCCCATGACCTCGGGGCCGATGCCGTCGCCGGGGAGCAGAAGGAGCTTGTAGGTGGCCATGGATGTACGCCTCGAACGCTTTTGGATTGCGGGGATTTCGGCGCGGATTGCTAAAGCCCCGGGCGGGGATTGGCAAGCACGCGGGTAATCGGCGACAAATCGGCCATGGCCGCGGTCCTCCTCGCCCTCGCCTCTGCGACCCTCCTCGGCGCGGGCGTGGTGATCACCCAGTTCGGGCTGAAAACCATCCATCCGCTGTCGGGCGCGGCGATCAGCATTCCGGCGTTTACGCTCTGCTTCGTGCTGCTGTCGCCGATCCTGCTGCACGGCGACACCATCGTGTGGGACGCGGTGCCGATCTTTGCCGCCGTCGGCCTCGTTTTTCCCTCGGTGCTGACGCTCCTCACCTTTGCTTCGAACCGGGCGCTGGGTCCGGTGGTGACCAGCGCGCTCGGCAATCTGTCGCCGCTGTTCGCGGTGGCTCTTGCCGTTCTGGTGCTGCACGAGCCGATGCGGCCGTTCCAGCTCGCCGGGCTCTTCGTATCGGTCGCGGGCGTGCTAATCCTGACGGTGACGCGCACGCCGCACATGCGCGACTGGCGAACCTGGGCGCTGCTGCTGCCGCTCTGCGCGGCATTTCTGCGCGGCGTGATCCCGCCGGTGCTCAAGATCGGTCTTGCGATATGGCCCAACCCGATCGGCGCCGGCCTGGTGGCCTATATCGTGTCGTCGCTGACGGTGCTTTGCATCGAGCGCATCCGCACCGGCCATTTCATCGTGCAAGGGCCGCTCGCCGGCCGGCTGTGGTTTGCGTTGACCGGCGTGGTCAATGGCGTCGGCACGCTCTTGCTCTATGCGGCGGTCGGCGCCGGCCCGATCACCGTGGTGGCGCCGGTCAACGCCACCTATCCGCTGGTCACGATGGGCCTGAGCGCGCTGGTGCTGTCAAACGTCCGCATCACGCCTCGGCTGTTGCTGGGTGTGGGTCTCGCGGTTGCGGGCGTGGTGTTGATCCTGATCGGCTGAGCGCCATGCCCTCTTGGCAAGCTCTGCCGCCGCACCAAACTAAAGCGCGGGCGATCCACGTAGGCTGATGGAGTCCGGCATGGACCAGACCAATGTTCCCACCGGCAGGGCCGACGCCGCGACGCGGCACGCCTGCGCCCTCACCGGACGGCAGCGGCCCAGGAAGGACCTGGTCCGGCTCGACACGCTGCGGCCGACGCTGGCGGACCGCATCCGCAACGACCATCCGGGCCTCGCCGACGAGGCGCTGATCGATCGCGCCGAGATCAACCGCTATCGCAGCCTCCATGTCGAGGAGATGCTGCGTGCCGAGCTCGACGAGTTCTCCGAGCTCGACCGGCAGGTCGCCGAGAGCATCGCCAACCAGGAGACCATCGCGGAAAATGTCGAGGACGATTTCCTCGAACGGCGCACCTTCGGCCAGCGGCTGTCGGATCATCTGTCGAGCTTCGGCGGCTCGTGGACCTTCCTGATCGCGTTCGGCCTGTTCCTGGCGGCCTGGATGGCGATCAGCGTCGTCATGGGCGAAGCGAAGTCGTTCGACCCCTATCCGTTCATCCTGCTCAATCTGGTGCTGTCATGCCTCGCCGCCGTGCAGGCGCCGATCATCATGATGAGCCAGAAGCGCCAGGAAGCAAAAGACCGCCTGCGTGCGCGCAACGACTATCAGGTGAACCTCAAGGCCGAATTGGAAATCCGGCATCTGCACGAGAAGCTCGACCACCTGATCACCAAGCAATGGCAACGGCTTGCCGAGATCCAGCAGATTCAGTTGGAGATGCTGCAGGACACCCGGCGAAGGACCTGAGCGCCGCGCCTACGAGCCGCTGAACCAGTTGTAGCCCTGGTTCTCCCAATAGCCGCCGGCGTCGTTGTTCTGCACGTAGAGCGCCGTGATGTATTTCGGATTCTTGAAGCCGAGCTTGGTCGGGATGCGGCACTTCATCGGGAAGCCGTACTTGCGCGGCAGCGTCTGGTTGTCGAACTTCAGCGACAGCTGCGTCTGCGGATGCAGCGCAGTCGGCATGTCGATGGTGTTGGAATAGCCCTCGGCGCACTGGAACCAGACGTACTTGGCGCGGGTGTCGGCGCCGATCCGCTTGAGGAAATCCGACAGCCGCACGCCCTGCCAGGAGCCGATCGCGCTCCAGCCCTCGACGCAGATGTGGCGAGTGATCTGCGACACCTGCGGCATCGCGTTGAGCTGCTCGAGTGTCCAGGGCTCCTTGTTCTCGATCAGCCCGCCGACCTCGAGCTTCCAGGTGTCGCCGTCGACCTCGGGGGCCTCGTCCTCGGGGTAATAGCCGTTGAACGGGAACGGCCGCTTGATCGCGCTCTCCGGATATTCCGGCGCGAGCCGGTTCGGATTGAACAGCCAGGCCTGGACCCGGTCGTTGAACATGGAAATCTTGCGCAGCGTGCCTTCGGCGGCGTCGCTATCGATGATGTCACAGCCGGTCAGCAGCGTGAGCGCGCCGACGCTCAGGCCGCCGCGCAGGAACAGCCGGCGCGACGGCTCGGGCATCAGCTTGACGGCGTCCTTGATCAGCAGCTTCTGGTCGACGCCCGGAATGATGCGTTTGCGTGGCATGGCTGCCTCCTAGCGTCCCGTGACCATGGCCTTGAGGCTCTTCGGCACGATCAAGGCCAGCAGCACATGCACGACGAGAAAGCCCACGATCGCCGCCATGGCGAAGAAGTGCACGTAGCGCGCCGTGTCGTAGCCGCCGAACACCGCGGTCAACTCCTGAAGCTGCACCGGCTTCCAGATCGACAAGCCCGACAGCACGATCACGATGCCGGCCAGAATGACACCGACGTAGAGCAACCGCTGCACAGCGTTGTAGACCGAGATGTCGTCGTGAGAGAGCCGGAAGGTCAGCGCCGCCTTGACGTCGGCGATCACCTCGCCCGGGCGGATCGGCAGGAGCTTCTTCCGGAAGCGCCCGGTCATAAAGCCCAGCGCGAGATAGACGAGGCCGTTCACTGCCAGCACCCACATCGCGGCGAAGTGCCAAAGGAGCGCGCCGGCAAGCCAGCCGCCCAACGTGATCGAGCGCGGAAACGCAAAGTCGAACAACGGCGAGGCGTTGTACACCTCCCAGCCGGAACCGATCATCACCAGCATCGCGATCGCGTTGATCCAGTGCGTGATCCGGACCCAGGCCGGATGGATCACGATCTGCGCACGCTCCGAGGCCGTCGTGAGGCCGATGCTGGTCATGGCTGCCGCCTGTTGTCCCACGCCTGAAATCTGCACCCTCCGAATCTGGGTGAAAAACACCGGACCCGCAAGCGCAGGCCCGGTGTTCCAAACATCAGTTCTTTTTCATGCCGTCCTTCGACATGCCGTCCTTGGACATGCTGTCCTTCTTGTCCATCATGCCGCCGGACTTGGACATCTTGCCGTCGGACATCGCGTCAGTCTTCTTGTCCATTTTGCTGTCCATCTTGGAGTCCTTCGCCATGCCTGGCTTGCTCATGGCGTCCTCGGCGAAGGCCGCAGGCGCGAACACGAGACCGGCCGCGACCGTGGAAGCAACAATCAAACGCTTGATCATGATCACCCTCCTTGGAGCTGCATAACGCAGCACTCAATGGCTATCAGGCGGCCCGAACACATGCGTCTCAGGTTTCCGTGGAGATTTGTGGCGAAAAACTCACGGTTTCGTGACGCATCCAAAACGCGCTATACAGAGTAGGCCGGAGCCATCGTTGAAGAGCGCGTGACCATGACCAAGACCAGCGCCGGCAATTTCTTCGAAGACTTCCGCCTCGGCCAGACCATCCGCCACGCCACGCCGCGCACCATGAGCATGGGCGACGTGGCGCTCTACACCGGACTGTTCGGCCCGCGCTTTGCGGTGCAGTCGTCGGACGACTTCGCCAAGGCGATCGGCTATCCGCGCGCGCCGCTCGACGACCTGCTGGTGTTCCACGTGGTGTTCGGCAAAACGGTGCCGGATGTGTCGCTCAACGCGGTCGCCAATCTCGGCTACGCGGCGATGCAGTTTCTCAGCCCCGTTTATGCCGGCGACACACTGAACGCGACCTCCGAGGTCATCGGCCTCAAGGAGAACTCCAACCGCAAGACCGGCATCGTCTACGTCCGCACCCGCGGCACGAAGCAGGACGGCACTGCGGTGCTGGAATATGTGCGCTGGGTGATGGTGCGAAAGCGCGACGAAGCGGCGCCGGCGCCGGGCGATCACGTGCCGCGATTGCCGACCTTCGTCGAGCCGCGGCTTCTGGGCAGCGCCTGCCCGCCGCTCGACGTGAAGGCCTATGACCTGGAGCTGGCCGGCAGCCCCTATCGCTACGGCGGCTACGAGGCCGGCGAGAAGATCGACCATGTCGACGGCATCACGGTGGAAGAGGCCGAGCACCAGACCGCGACGCGGCTCTATCAGAACACCGCACGCATCCATTTCGACCAGTTCTCGGCGGCGCAGAGCCGGTTCGGCCGGCGGCTGATCTATGGCGGGCACGTGATCTCGCTCGCGCGCGCCATCTCGTTCAACGGGCTCGGCAATGCGTTCCACATCGCAGCGATCAATGGCGGCCGCCATGTTTCGCCGCTGTTCGCCGGCCGAACGGTGTTCGCGTGGTCGGAGGTGCTTGCGAAAAGCGAGCTGCCGGGCCGTGACGACGTCGGCGCGCTGAGGCTGCGCACCGTCGCCACGAGCGACAAGCCCTGCCCTGATTTCCCGTACAAGACCGGCGAGGAATACGACCCTGCCGTGCTGCTTGATCTGGACTACTGGGTGCTGATTCCGCGCTAGACTCACGGTTCTGAAGTTTGCCGAGGAACCGTTTGAGCATGAGCCAGGCGTTCGATGTCATCGTGGTGGGCTACGGCCTTTCCGGCGCGATCAGCGCGATCGAGGCGCACGACGCCGGCGCCAAGGTGCTGCTGATCGAGAAGGAGCCGTTCCCCGGCGGCATCTCGATCTGTGCGGGCGGCGGCGCCCGGATCGCGGACGATGCCGGCAAGGCGTTCGAATATCTCAAAGCGAGCAACGCCGGCACGACGCCCGACGCGGTGCTGCAGAGGCTGGCGCATGAGCTGGTCGCGCTTCCGGGCTACGTCAAGAAGCTCTGCGAGCCGCTCGGCGCGACCGCTACGACCAACAACACCAAGGGCAACTACGCGCTGCCCGGCTACGAGACCTGGGGCTATGTCCGCGTCCTGGACGTGCCGGGCTTCGATCCCAAAGCCGCCTATCCGCATGTGCGCGCCGAAGGCGAGGTCGAGGGCCTCAACATGTTCAAGGTGGCGCAGGAGCACGTGAAGAAGCGCGACATCAAGGTGCGGCTCAATTCGCCGGTGCGGCGCCTCCATTGGGAGGACGGCGAAGTGCGAGGCATCGTGTGCGACGAGACCTTCGAAGCGCGCCGCGCCGTGATCCTGGCGACCGGCGGCTTCGAGTCATCCGAGGACTTGCAGCAGCAGTTCTGGCCGACCCCGCCGGTGCGGGCGGTCGCGACCTTCGGCAACACCGGTGACGGCATCCGCATGGCGCAGCAGGTCGGCGCCGGGCTCTGGCACATGTGGCACTACCACGGCGTTTACGGCTTCCATCACCCGGATCCGGAATTCCGGCTCGGCATCCGCATCCGCCGCATGCGAAACTGGGTGCCCGGCTCGACCTCCCAGCACGACAATCCGATGAGCTGGATCGTGGTTGACCAGCGCGGCGAGCGCTTCATGAACGAATACGATCCGTACATGCAGGACACCAACCACCGGCCGATGGCCCTGTATGATCCGATCACCCAAAACTATCCGAGAATTCCGTCGGTGCTGATCGTCGATGCCAAGGGACGCGCGCTCTATCCGCTCTGCGAGCCGATCTACAGCGATCCCGCCACCGCAGCCCGCTTCAACAAATGCTCGCTGCGCGAATTCGACGAGCAGGTCCTGGTCACGCGCCCGGACCTCGACGGCATCGCCGACGAGTTCGGCCTCGACCGCGCGCGCCTCTCCGCAACCGTCGCCCAGTGGAACGAGGCTTGTGCCAGGGGCGCCGACGATCTGTTCCAGCGGCCGCCGCGCAGCATGATGCCGATCCTCGAGCCGCCATTCTCGGCCGCGAAGGTCTGGCCGATCGTGTCGAACACGCAAGGCGGCATCCCGCACGACGAGAACCAGCGGGTGCTGAACGCGTTCGGCGAACCCATTGGACGGCTCTACGTGGCTGGCGAGCTCGGCAGCGTGTTCGGCCACCTCTATCTGTCGGGCGGGAATTACTCGGAGTGCCTGGTGGCCGGGCAGATTGCCGGGGTCGAAGCCGCCCGGCTCAAGCCGTGGCAGGCCACCGCAGGACAACGCGCGGCGATTTGATCCCCTCCCCTTTTTCAAGGGGAGGGAGTTGAGGGACGGGACGCTTCGCCGTTATTTCTTCGACGGCGAACTGCCCACGGTCGCGCTCGACGCGCCGCTCGGCTGGATCACGCCGCAGGCGATGCGGTCGCCCGCATTGCCGGCCGGATCGCTCTTGTAGTCGTCGGCCTTGGCGTGGATCACGAGCGACGAGCCGTCGGTGTCGAACAGCGAGTTCGGCTTGCCCTTGTCGAGCGTCACCGCGGTGTTGAGCACCTCGACATTCAGCTCGCCGCTTTGCGGCACATGCAGGTTCGGCATGTCGCCGGCATGACCTTCACCCGCCATCATGCCGTGCTTTTGGTTGGCCGGATTGAAATGCGGGCCGGCCGACTCGAACGGCGCCTCGCATTTGCCGACGGCGTGAATGTGGAAGGCGTGCTCGCCGGGCGAAATGCCCTTGAGCTGAAGCTTGATCAGCACGCCGTCCTGGGTTTGCACCAAGTCCACGTCGCCCACGGCCTTGCCGCTGCCGTCCTTGAGCTGCGCGTTGGCGAGCATTTCGGCCGACGCAGGCAATGCCGCGGCGGTCGAAAGCAGCGCGGCCGCGGCAAACAAACCGAACATACGCATGAAAAAATCTCCCTCAGGGCTGCCCCCGAAGAAAACTCTAGTGCGGGTTCGAAGTTCCGCGCCGGTAAAACACCGATCAAACTCGTGTGTTGGCGTCAGTGCTGTCCGGCACGCATATGCTCGACGAGCTGCCGCGCATACGGCGGCAGTGCCTCGAAATCGCGCACGCAGATCGTCAATTCGCGCAACGCCCACGGATCGGCCAGATCGACCGCCTTGATCGCCATGGATTTGATCGCGCTACGCGCCGTCGTCGCCGGCACGATGCCGACGCCGACATTGCGTTCCACCAGACGGCACACGCCTTCGAAGCTGCGCAACTGCACGCGGAGCCGCAGCGGCCGGCCGACCTGAGTGGCCTTGCTCGACAGGAAGCGCTGCAAGGCGCTGGCGCGGTCGAGGCCGATGAAGTCGAGGTCGAGAACCTCGGCGAATTCCACCTTGTCGCGCTTGGCCAGCGGATGATCGCGCGCCACCACCAGCACGAAGCGGTCGCTGCGGAACGGATAGGTGGTGAGCCGGCCCGGATCGACGGTGCCGGCGATGATGCCGATGTCACCGACGCCCTCGGCGATGAGGCCGACGATCTCGTCGCTCAGCCGCTCCTCGAGATCGACGTTGACGTTGGGGTGGGCCGAGAGAAACGTGCTCAGCGCCTCCGGCAGGAATTCGGTCAGCGCGTTGGTGTTGGACAGCACCCGCACCTGGCCGGCCATGCCGCCCGCATAGGTCGAAAGATCCTCGCGCAGCCGCTCGGCCTGCTCCAGCATGGTGCGGGCGTGCTGGACCAGCGTGCGGCCGGCCGGCGTCGGCGTCACGCCCTGGCGGGCGCGCACCAGGAGCGGCGCGCCCAGCGCTTCCTCCATGTTGCGGATGCGGGTCGATGCAGCAGCCAGCGCGAGATGAGCGCGATCGGCGCCGCGCGTGATGCTGCCGGCCTCCACAACATGGCGAAACAGGCTCAGATCCGTCAGGTCGAAGCGCATCGGGGGCTCTTGGACGATCCTTCGTATTTCACGAAGGCAGACTTCTCAAAACGCTCATTTTAGAGTGATTTTGAATAGCATATCTTTCGCCAGAAACGAAATCGATACCAGGCCACCGTTGCACAGCTGGAGCGTCAGAATCGCACCGAAACGCGTGCTCGCGGCGTTGCAGCACCTGCGGCCTTCGGCTACGAACAATTCTAAAGCGGACAGAGTTACCGCCGGAGTGAGAATGATGGCCGAGGCCAAAGCAACACACTTAAAGAACCGCCCGCTCTCTCCGCACCTGCAAATCTACAAGCCGATGCTGACGATGATGATGTCCATCGTCCATCGCATCACGGGTGGCGCCCTCTACTTCGGTACCCTGTTGCTGGTGTGGTGGCTGGTCGCGGCAGCCGCCGGACCGAATGCCTATGCGTCCGTCCAATGGTTCATGGAAACGCTGATCGGGCGCCTGATCCTGTTCGGCTACACCTGGGCGCTGATCCACCACATGCTCGGCGGCATCAAGCACTTCGTCTGGGACCTGGGCTACGGCTTCGGCCCGAACGAGCGCGAATGGATGACCGCCGCCACGCTGGTCGGCTCGATCGTGCTGACGGTCGTGCTGCTGATCGTGGGCTATCTCGTGATGGGAGGCATCCGGTGAGCGACCACGCGCAAAAATCCATCCGCACGCCGCTCGGCCGCGTCCGCGCGCTCGGCTCGGCGCATCACGGCACCGGTCATTTCTGGCACCAGCGCCTGACCGGCGTCGCCAACGTGGCGCTGACGATCGCGGCGATCGTGATCATCATGTCGATCCTCGGCCGCAACCACGCCGCCGTGGTGCAGATCCTCGGCTCGAGCCTCGTGGCGATCACGCTGCTGCTGTTCATTGTCAGCAGCGTCTACCACATGTGGCTCGGCATGCAGGTGATCATCGAGGACTACGTCCACGACGAGATCGCCAAGCTGGCCTCGCTGATGGCCAACACGTTCTTCTCGTTCGCCGTAGGCCTTGCCGCGGTGTTCGCGATCCTGAAGCTCTCATTCGGACTTTAAGCCATGGCTGGAAACGGCACGAACGGCTCTGCGCCGAAAACCAATGGTCGGGCCTATCCGATCGAGGATCACAGCTACGACGTGGTCGTCGTCGGCGCCGGCGGCTCGGGCCTCCGCGCCGTGGTCGGCTGCTCCGAGGCGGGGCTCAAGACCGCCTGCATTACCAAGGTGTTCCCGACCCGCTCGCACACAGTCGCTGCGCAGGGCGGCATCGCGGCCTCGCTCGGCAACATGGGCGAGGACGACTGGCGCTGGCACATGTACGACACCGTCAAGGGCGCCGACTGGCTCGGCGACCAGGACGCCATCGAATACATGGTCCGCGAGGCGCCGGCCGCGGTCTATGAACTCGAGCACTGGGGCATGCCGTTCTCGCGCCGCGAGGAAGACGGCAAGATCTACCAGCGGCCGTTCGGCGGCATGACCACGCATTTCGGCAAGGGCACGGCGCAGCGCACCTGCGCGGCGCAAGACCGCACCGGCCACGCCATGCTGCACACCATGTACGGCCAGGCGCTGAAGCATTCGGCGGAGTTCTTCGTCGAATACTTTGCCATCGACCTGATCATGGACGACGAGGGCCACTGCCGCGGCGTGATCGCGCTCAATCTCGACGACGGTACGATCCACCGCTTCCGCGCCCAGCAGACCATCCTGGCGACTGGCGGCTACGGCCGCGCCTACATGTCGTGCACCGGCGCCCACACCCAGACCGGCGACGGCAACGCCATGGTGCTGCGCGCGGGCCTGCCGTGCCAGGACATGGAGTTCGTCCAGTTCCATCCGACCGGCATTTACGGCTCGGGCTGCCTGATCACCGAAGGTGCACGCGGCGAAGGCGCCTACCTGGTCAACGCCAACGGCGAGCGCTTCATGGAGCGCTACGCGCCGTCCGCCAAGGACCTCGCCTCCCGTGACGTGGTCTCCCGCTCGATGACCATCGAGATCCGCGAGGGCCGCGGCGTCGGCAAGCAGAAGGACCACATCTTCCTGCACCTCGACCATCTCGAT
Organism: uncultured Rhodoplanes sp.; assembly: GCA_936924235.1. Classification (GTDB taxonomy): domain Bacteria; phylum Pseudomonadota; class Alphaproteobacteria; order Rhizobiales; family Xanthobacteraceae; genus Z2-YC6860. The sequence goes on from CAKZHN010000540.1 coordinate 11,848, forward strand.
CCGGCGATCCTGCACGAGCGGCTGCCGGGCATCACCGAGAGCGCGCGCATCTTCGCCGGCGTCGACTTGACCCGCGAGCCGATCCCGGTGATTCCGACCGTGCACTACAACATGGGCGGCATCGCCACGAACTGGAAAGGCGAGGCGCTGACCAAGAAGAACGGCGTCGACGACGTCGTGGTGCCGGGGCTGATGGCGATCGGCGAGGCCGGCTGCGTGTCGGTGCATGGCGCCAATCGCCTGGGCTCCAACTCTCTGATCGACCTGGTGGTGTTCGGCCGCGCCGCGGCATTGCATTTGGCCGAGACCCTGACCGCCAACGACAAGCAGCCCGAGTTGCCGAAGGACTCGGCCGAGCGCGCGCTTGCCCGCCTCGACCGGCTGCGCCACGCCAGCGGCTCGACGCCGACCTCTGAGCTCCGCGGCCGCATGCAGAAGGTGATGCAGAACAACTGTGCGGTGTTCCGCACCGGCGAGGTGCTGCAGGAGGGCCACAAGCTCATCCATGAGGCCTACGAAGGCGCCGCCGACGTCCGCGTCACCGACCGTTCGCTGGTCTGGAATTCGGACCTGGTCGAAACGCTGGAGTTCGACAACCTGATCATCCAGGCCGTGGTGACGATGGACTCGGCGCTGAACCGCACCGAAAGCCGCGGCGCGCACGCCCGCGAGGACTATCCGGACCGCGACGACAAGAACTGGATGAAGCACACGCTGTCGTGGATGGACGAGAAGGGCAACGTGAAGATCGACTTCCGCCCGGTCCACACCTACACGCTCACCAACGACGTCTCCTACATCGAGCCCAAAGCTCGTGTGTATTGAGACTCGTGTGTACTGACCTCCCTCGATGATCCGATCGCGAGACACTTGAAATGGTCCAGCTCAACCTTCCGCAGAATTCCAAGATCACCGAGGGCAAGACCTGGCAGCGCCCGAGCGGCGCGCGCCACGTCACCGCGTTCCGTATCTACCGCTGGAATCCGGAGGACGGCGCCAACCCGCGGATGGACACCTACTTCGTCGACCGCGACGACTGCGCGCCGATGATTCTGGACGCGCTGATCTGGATCAAGAACAAGATCGATCCGACGCTGACCTTCCGCCGGTCGTGCCGCGAGGGCGTGTGCGGCTCCTGCGCCATGAACATCGACGGCACCAACACGCTCGCCTGCACCAAGGGCATGGACGAGGTGAACGGCACCATCAAGGTCTATCCGCTGCCGCACATGGAGGTGGTGAAGGACCTCGTTCCGGATCTCACGAACTTCTACGCCCAGTACGCCTCGATCGAGCCGTGGCTGCAGACCAAGTCGCCGGCGCCCGAGAAGGAATGGAAGCAGAGCCACGAGGACCGGCAGAAGCTCGACAATCACTACGAGTGCATCCTGTGCGCCTGCTGCTCGACCTCGTGCCCGAGCTACTGGTGGAACCAGGATCGCTATCTCGGACCGGCGGCGCTCCTTCAGGCCAACCGCTGGATCAGCGACAGCCGCGACGAGGCCACCGGCGAACGGCTCGACAATCTCGAGGATCCGTTCCGGCTCTATCGCTGCCACACCATCATGAACTGCTCGAAGGCCTGCCCGAAGGGGCTCAATCCGGCGAAGTCGATCGCCGAGATCAAGAAGAAGATGGTCGAGCGGCAGGTCTGACGTTCGGGCGGCGCTACAAAAGCTAGACACATTCCAGACGGCGTATGGCCGGCGAACCTTTAACGCCGGCCTGACCAGCCTTATTTTCGGCGATGCGAATTGAGGTTCGCGCCGGATCGAAGCGGCGAACCCTGCATGAAGGATCGCCTGACGATGACCAAGCACGCTATCACCCGCGTCCGCCACGAGCCGCGCCGCCGTCTCCTGACCGTGCGGCAGGTCGAGCGCATTACGCCCGGCATGGCCCGCATCACGCTCGGCGGCGATCTCGCGGGCTTCCTCAGCGCGTCCTACGACGACCACGTCAAGGTGTTTTTCCCGCTGCCGGGCGGCAGCAAGCCGACCCTGCCCGACCCCGCGCCGGAGGGCGCCGCCAACGGTGCGCTACGCTCGCCGGGCCGCGATTACACACCGCGCCGCTTCGATATCGGGCGCGACGAGCTCATCATCGACTTTGCGCTGCATGATGCTGGACCGGCGACGAGCTGGGCCTCGCAGGCCACCGCGGGCCAGCAGCTCGCGGTCGGCGGCCCGCGCGGCTCGTTCGTCGTCCCCGACGACTTCGATTGGTATCTGTTCGTGGGCGACGAGACCGCCCTGCCCGCGATCGGCCGGCGTCTCGAAGAGCTGCGTGAAGGCAGCCGCGCCATCGTGGTCGCCGCGGTGACCGGCCCCGAGGAGCAGCAGACGTTCGAAAGCCGCGCCAGGATCGAGACCGTGTGGGTGCATCGCCCGTTGTCGCGCGCCGAGGATCCGGCGCCGCTGCTCGACGCCGTGCGCACGCTGAAGCTGCCGCAGTCCGGCGACGGCTATTGCTGGGCGGCGGGCGAGTCGCAGACCGCGAAGCTCCTGCGGCAGCATCTCGTCGCCGAGCGAGGCTTCGACAAGGCGTGGGTCAAGGCCGCCGGCTACTGGAAGCGCGGCGCCACCGCCATCCACGAGACCCACAACGACTGACGCCGGATGCCGCGAAAGCGGCATGCAAGCGTTTCGTTAAGCACGCCGGCGCACAATGCGGGCTGCGCCTGAACCCGGGTCCGGCGCGACAGACCAATGGACGTCCAGGGAGTGACGGCCATGTTCCCGCGTTTTCGTGCGTTTGCAGCCATGACGCTGGTTCTCGCCACGGCGCTGCCCGCGCTGGCGCAAGCTCGCAGCCAGGATCGCAGCCAAGCCCAGACCTATGAAATCCGCCAGCCCACCGGTCCGTGGCAGGTGCCGGGCGAGATCAGGCAGCCGACCGGCCCCTGGCAAAAGCCGGGCGACATCCAGGTGCCGAAAGGCATCCGGGCCGTGAAGGCGGTCGCGATCAGCCGCTGCGAGCGCCGCTTGAGCGTGATCGCCGACGCGTTGTTCGACTTCGACAAGTCGAACCTGCGTTCCGATGCCGAGGAGACGCTGCGCGCCGCAGCGCCCGAGATCAGGAAGATCGGCGGCACGCCGTCGCGGGTCGAAGGCCACACCGACGCCAAGGGCAACGACGCCTACAACATGAAGCTGTCGGAGGCGCGCGCCACCACGGTGCGCGACTGGATGGCGCGGCACGAATTGCTGCCGGCCGCAACGCCGATCAAAGGCTACGGCAAGACCGTGCCGGCCGCGCCCAATACGACGGCCGACGGCCGCGATGATCCGGTGGGCCGGCAGAAGAACCGCCGCGTCGAGGTGGTGTTCGATACCTGCAAGTGAGCCCTTGCGAGGGGCGGTGACGCGCGGCTCGCGCCGTCACAACTTCTCCCTTACGTCGTGCATCATCCGCGGATCGCACGACGCGGAGGCAGCATGATCGACCACATCGGCTTTCCGGTTTCCGACTACGCGCGCGCCAAGGCGTTCTACACCAAGGCGCTGGCGCCGCTCGGCTACACGCTGATCATGGAGGTGGGCGCCGAGCACACCGAGGCCGGCGCGCCGGCTGCGGGCTTCGGTATCGACGGCAAGCCGGATTTCTGGATCGGCGGTGAGGGCGGGCTCGAGAAGGCCGTGCACGTCGCGATCCAATCCAAGGATCGCGCTGGCGTGGATGCGTTCCACAAGGCGGCGCTGGCGGCCGGCGGCAAGGACAACGGCGCACCGGGGCTGCGGCCGCACTATCACGCAAATTACTACGGGGCGTTCGTGCTCGATCCCGACGGCCACAACATCGAGGCCGTCTGCCACGCGCCGGGCTGAGCTGGCTTAGCCCCGCCAGCCGGGCGGCGGGCCGTGGCGCTCGATGGCGTCGACGATCTCGTGGTGCTTGCGGTCCTCGCGGGACATGTAGATCGCGATCACGGCGTGGGCCGATGGCACCAGCCACAGCACCGGAAACGCGAAGCCCAGCAGAAGGCACGGCACGATCATCACGAAGTTGATGATCGCCGAGAAGACCTGCCCGTTGAGCAGCAGCGCCAGCGGCGGAATGAAGACGGCGAGGATGTAGATCATCGGTCCGGTCCCCAGAGATCCCCAGGATCGCCCGGCGGGCGATCGGCGCCAGACATATAGGGACGCCCGGGCGCTTCGCCAGATACCGGGGGCGCGTCAGGGCTTGGGCGGCGCGTCCGGCTGCTCGGCGCGCTTCTGCTTCCAGAGCCACCAGGCGCCGGCGCCCAGCGCGGTCAGCCCCCAGGACGCAGCGGCAAAGATCAGCAGCGCCGAGAACGCGATCGGCGCGAACACGTACTGCACCACCTCGGTGCGCTCGCCGACCAGGAACACCGCCGAAAGGATGCCGGCGAGGAGGAAGGCGCCGGCCGCCAGATACGCGATCACCAGCAGTCCCCCGGCGACAAGCGCCGAGCCGGTGGCGAGCACGATCTTGCCGAACAGGTTGCTCATGCTTGCCTTTTGCCGCATGCCCGCCCTTGCCGGCGCGCGACGGGTCGTCCGGCCGCCGCGCCTACTTGTCGAGCTTGAACTTCTTCCGCCGCATTCCCAACGTGCGGAGCCGCAAAGCGTTCAACCGGATGAAGCCCTCGGCGTCCTTCTGGTCGTAGGCGCCCTTGTCGTCCTCGAAGGTGACCAGCGTCGACGAGTACAGCGACTTCTCGCTCTCGCGGCCGGCCATCAGCACGTTGCCCTTGTAGAGCTTGAGCCGCACCTCGCCCTCGACATGCTCCTGGCTCTTGTCGATCAGCGCCTGGATCATCTCGCGCTCCGGCGTGAACCAGAAGCCGTTGTAGATCAACTCGGCGTAGCGCGGCATCAGCTCGTCCTTAAGATGCGCAGCGCCGCGGTCGAGCGTGATCGACTCGATGGCGCGATGCGCCGCGAGCAGGATGGTGCCGCCCGGCGTCTCGTAGACGCCGCGCGACTTCATGCCGACGAAGCGGTTCTCCACGAGATCGAGCCGGCCGATGCCGTTGTCGTGGCCCAGTTCATTGAGCTTCGTCAGCACGGCAGCGGGCGACAGCTTCTTGCCGTCGATCGAGACCGCGTCGCCCTTCTCGAAGCCGATGCGCACCTCGGTGATCTTGTCGGGGGCCTCCATCGGCGAGATGGTCCGCTGATAGACGATCGACGGCGCCTCTTTCGCCGGGTCCTCCAGCACCTTGCCTTCGGATGAGGAGTGCAACAGGTTGGCGTCGACCGAGAACGGCGACTCGCCTTCCTTGTCCTTCGCAACCGGAATCTGGTTCTCGCGCGCGAAGGCGAGCAGCTCCTCGCGGCCCTTGAAGCTCCACTCGCGCCACGGCGCGATGATCTTGATCGACGGATCGAGCGAGTAATACGACAGCTCGAAGCGGACCTGGTCGTTGCCCTTGCCGGTGGCGCCGTGCGCCACGGCGTCGCCGCCGACCTTGTGCGCGATCTCGATCTGCTTCTTGGCGATCAGCGGCCGCGCGATCGAGGTGCCGAGAAGATACAGCCCCTCATACTGCGCATTGGCGCGGAACATCGGGAACACGTAGTCGCGGACGAACTCCTCACGGAGGTCCTCGATGAAGATGTTCTGCTCCTTGATGCCGAGCAGCAGCGCCTTCTCGCGCGCCGGCGCCAGCTCGCCGCCTTGGCCGAGATCGGCCGTGAAGGTGACGACCTCGCAGCCATAGGTGGTCTGCAGCCACTTCAAAATGATCGAGGTGTCGAGCCCGCCCGAATAGGCCAGCACAACCTTCTTGACGCCCTTGCTTGCTCCGCCGCTCGGCATGATCGAACCCGCCCGCTCCTTCCCAGACAGCGCCCGGACTACACCGTAGAGTTGGCGCTGAAAAGGGCTTACAATTCTTCCAATTCCGTCGGCCGTTTTGAACCTTGTTGCGTTGCGGCCGGTTATCCATTCGCGCATTGCTATCGGGACAGCCGTGCCAAGAGTCAACAGCATCATCCACCGGGCGGTCCTCTACCGGGCGGTCTTCGGCATCGCCGCCGGAGCGGCGCTTCTGGCGTTGCCACTGTCCCCGGCCCAGGCCGACGACTGGGAGGACTGCCGGTCGAACATTCCGGCCAAAGCCGAGGCCGGCTGTGGCGCGCTGATCGAGCGCGGGGGCTTGAGCGACGCCCAGCTTGGCGAGGCCTACAGCCGCCGCGGCATGGCGCTGCGGCAGCGCAACCAGCTCGACAACGCCCTCGCCGACATCACCAAGGCGCTGGAGCTCATCCCCAACGACTCGATGACCTATACCAGGCGCGGCAGCATCCTTGCGGCGCGGCGCGATTTCGACAACGCGCTGAAGGATTTCGATCGCGCGCTTGAATTGAACCAGCTCAACTCCTCCGCGCTGACCTTTCGCGGCAATCTCCTGATGCAGACCGGCAAGCTCGATCAGGCTATTCCGGATTTCGACCGGGCCATTGCGATGGATCCGAACTATTCGGAGCCCTATTTCGGCCGCGGCCAGATTCGTCGCATGCGTGGCCAGCTTGATCTTGCGCTGGCCGATCTCAATCGCGCCATCGCGATCCTGCCGCGAACCCCTTTCCTGGTGGCGCGTGGCGACGTGTACAACGCCAAGGGCGAGCTTGATCGCGCGATCGCGGACTACGACCGCGCGATTGCGACAGAGCCGAACAACAAGTTTCTGCAGGAGCGCAAGCGCGTGGCTGTTGCGGCACGGGAGCAGCTTGGCGGCTCCGTACCGCAGCCCGCGGCGCCGGCCCAGCAACAGGCGGCCGCACCGCCGGTCGCGCCCATCGCCCCGGTCACGCCGCCGCCTGCGGCCGGTGGACAGCAGACGCTGCAGGCGCGGGCTGGCGCGCTGTTCAGCCAGCGCAAATACGACGACGCGCTGGCGCTGCTCGACGCCGAGATCCAGCGCGGACCGCAACCGAGGGAAGTCTACGTGATGCGCGGCCTCGTGCGCGAAGCCAAGAACCGGAAGGAGGAGGCGCTCGCCGATTTCGATCAGGCGGTACGGCTCGCGCCGAACGACGGCAAGGTCTACGCGTTCCGCGGAGACCTTCTGTTCCGGATGGCCCGGTACGATCAGGCGATGGCCGATTACGACCGCGCCATCGGGCTGGACGGCAGAGCCGCCGCTCCGTATGTCGGCCGCGGCACCATCTTCATGATCAGGAAGGATTACGACAAGGCGCGCAGCAGCTATGACCGCGCCATCGAGCTCGATCCCAAACAGGCCCCGGCGTTTCTCGGCAGGGGCATCGTGTTCGCGGCGCAAGGCGAGCACGACAAGGCGCTGGCCGAATTCGACCGTTCGCTCGCCATCAACCCGCGCTTCAGCGATGCCCTGGCGTATCGCGGCCTGAGTCTGCTGGTGAAGAGCCGCGTGGCCGAAGCCACGGCCGATTTCGACCGCGCGCTGGAGGCCAATCCCAACAATCCGATGGCCACCCTGGGCCGCGGCCTCTCGATGCTCGCGAGCGGCCAGCCCGATCGCGCGATCGTGGCCCTCGACCGCGTCATATCCGCAGGCCAGCCGACGGCGGCGATCCTCACGGCGCGCGGCAACGCGCACTTCCTGAAATCCAACGTCGATCTCGCAATGGCCGATTTCGAGCGCGCGCTGAACCTGAGCCCGACCTACGCGCCGGCGCTCACCGGCCGCGGCCGCGTCTGGCACAAGAAAGGCGACGACGACAAGGCGATGGCCGATTTCGACAAGTCGATCTCGCTCGACGACCGCAACATCGAAAGCCGTCTGGCGCGCGCCGACATCCAGGTGGCGCGGCGCAACCAAGACGCCGCGCTCGACGACCTCCACCGGATCGAGAACCTCAAGCCGCGCGACCTGTTCGAGGTGTTTGCTCAGACCGCCGCCAAGGCCAAGATCAAGCAGCTCGAGAACGACAGCTGCCGCAGCGGCGGGCAGCGCGACGCGCGCTGCCTCTAGCCGGCGGGCCTGAAGCGCTCTTCAGCCGCAGATTGGCTTGGTCGCAGGCTTGTTAGTCGCAAACCTGGATGCGCGGACGCACCCACATGCCGCGATAGCCGTCCCAGGTCGGCTCGCCGCGGGTCCAGTAGCAGCGCGGCCCGGGCGCCACGTAGACCGGCGCGGGCTCGGCCACATAGGCCGGCGGCGGCGCGTAATAGCGGGGCTGGGCCGCAGCCGCACCGACCATGGCGCCGACCGCGAGACCGCCGATGACACCGGCGGCGATCGCACCGCCTCGGTCGCCGGCGTAAGCCGGCTGGGACACCGTTCCGGCAACCGCGATGGCGGCCGCCGCAGCAACGATCAAGGCCTTGCGCATGATGGGATGGACCCCCTTTAAGCGGCCGACTCGGCCGTAAACTCTTGGGGCAATCGAAACACGGTGATGCTTACCAAGTCATGAACAGACGCGGCCGGCTTCGTTCATGTTGTGCGCAAAATCACACCGAACGGCGACCCACTGCTGCGATGCGGCAATGCACCTCAATCGACTGCGGCAGAATGGCTGCTGTTCCGTCCGCAATGTGGTTAAGCTTTGGTTACGGGTGCACGATCCGCTAGCCGGGTGGAAGTCGCATGCAAGCGTACATTCAAGGCCGCAACGTCAATCTCACGTTTCGGCCGCCGAACCGCGGACCGGTCCGCGCGCTGTCCAACTTCGATATCGATATCGGCGAGGGCGAGTTTCTCTCCATCGTCGGCCCCTCGGGCTGCGGCAAGAGCACGTTCCTCAACGTGCTGCTCGGCTTGATCAAGCCAGACTCCGGCGACATCCGGATGGGCGGCAAGCCGATCGCGGG
>CAKZHN010000541.1 GCA_936924235.1 uncultured Rhodoplanes sp.
GATGCTCGTCCGTCCGGGCCCCGAAGAGCGGTCCCGAGAGGAGAAACGCCACCAGTGGAGCGCCGGGAGGCGCGCGTGCCGTAAGGCACGCGGCACCTCCAACGAGGTGCCAGACAACACGTAGCGCCGAACGGCGCTCCGCTCCCTCACGCATGTGAGGGAAAAGAGAATGAAGGCGCGCCCCGCGCCTCACCACTGTCCGGGGCCGATGATGCGCGTCCCGAATGCCGCGCAAACTTACTTAACAAAATCGTAAATTTTTCGCGTTCTAGTCGGCGGAACGCTAGGCGTCGGCCCGGCGCCTTCTCCCGCAAACGGAACCGCCATGCTCAATCGAGTGACGATCAGCAAGCTTTTGAAGACGGTCATCACCGCGCTCGGCGCGGCGGTCGTCGTCATGCTGCTGCTGACGGCATGGCAGTCCTGGAATCGCCTGGCGATGACCAGCCGCGCGCTCGCCGCGAGCCAGTCCGCGAACCATCTGTTCACGGCGCTGTTCAACATGCGCGTCGACCGGGCGACGACTTCGATCGAGCTCAATTCCGACAAGCCGCCGACCGGAATATCGCCGCTGCTCTCGAAGGTTCGCGCGGCCGAGATGCCGGCGCTGAAAGCTGCGCTGGAAACCCTCCCGCAAGTCGGTTTCCCCGGGCAGCAGGAGCTCATCTCCGAGCTGGCCGGCCGCATCGACCGGCTGGCCGCATCGCACGCCGAAACGACGGCGGCGCTGTCGCAGCCGAAGGCCTCGCGCCGGGCCGGTCTCGCCGCGGACGCCTTCAAGGACACCAACGCGCTGTTCGAGCTGGTCGAAAAACTGTCGGGCCTGATCACCGCATCCATCAAGCTGAAGGACCCCTATGTCGATCAGCTGATGGAGATCAAGGAGCTGGCCTGGGCGACGCGCAATGCATCGGGCGATGCGACGCTGATCATCCTCGGTCCGTTGAGCGGCCGGCCGGTGTCGCCCACGGCGGCGGACGACTACATCAAACATGTGAGCCAGTATTCGACGTCGTGGCAGACGTTGAAGAACAAGGCCAAGGACCTGCCTGTGCCGCAGCGTTTCCGGGACGTCGTGGACAAGACCGATCGCGTGTTCTTCGATCCGGCGACGATGGCCCAGCGCACGGATGTGCTGAAGGCGCTCATTGCCGGCAAGCCGCCTGGTACGACCTCGGATGAGTGGTCCACGGCGTCGATCGCCAAGCAGGCGCCGATCCAGGAGACCGCCCAGGTCGCGCTCGAAATCGCCCAGGAGCACTCGGCCGCACAGCATACCAGCGCGCTTTGGAGCCTGATCTTCGAGCTGTCCCTGATGGCCATCGCCATCGCGGTCGTCACCGGCATGTTGCTGGTGGTGTCGCGTCGCGTCATTGCGCCGATGCATGAACTCAGCGCGGCGATGCGCAAGCTCGCCGGCGGCGACTTCGGCGTGGTGCTGCCGGGCCTCGATCGTCACGACGAGATCGGCGCGATGGCCAACTCGGTCGAAGAGTTCAAGGCGCTGTCGGCCGACAAGGCGCGTCGCGAGACCGAGGAGGCCGTGCGCCGGCAGCAGGCCGACGCCGATCAGCAGGCGCAGGCCGCGGCCGAGCAGCGCAAGCATGCCGAAGAGCAGGCCGAAGCCGCGCAGGAGCAGGCGAGCGTGGTCCGGCTGCTGGCCGAGGGGCTCGGCAAGATGGCCGAGGGCGACCTCAGCTATCGCCTGGATCAGGGCTTCACCGAAGCCTATCGGCAGATCAAGGACGACTTCAACGTCATGGCGGGGCGCCTGAGCGAAACGATCGGCGCGATCACAGCGGCGACGCGCGAGATCGGCGGCGCAGCCGGCGAACTGTCGGCGGCCACCACCGATCTGTCGCAGCGCACCGAGGAGCAGGCCGCGAGTCTCGACGAGACCTCCGCGTCCATGAAGCAGATCTCGTCCACGGTGCGGCTCAACGCCGAGAACGCGCAGCGCGCCACGCAGTCGGCGGGCGGCGCGCGGGACGTCGCCGGCCGCGGCGGCGAGGTGGTCGCGAAGGCGATCAACGCCATGGCGCGCATCGAAGAGTCGTCGCGAAAGATTTCCGACATCATCGGCGTGATCGACGAGATCGCGCGGCAGACCAACCTGCTCGCGCTCAACGCCGCCGTGGAGGCCGCCCGCGCCGGCGACGCCGGCCGCGGCTTCGCCGTGGTGGCTTCGGAGGTGCGCAGCCTCGCCCAGCGATCCTCGCAGGCCGCGAAAGACATCAAGGATCTCATCACCAACAGCAGCGGCGAGGTGAAGGACGGCGTCGATCTCGTCAACAAGGCGGGCACGGCGCTCCACGAGATCGTCGACTCGATCAAGCAGGTCGTCCAGATCGTCTCGGACATCGAAACCGCCTCGACCGGCCAGGCGACGGGCATCGAGGAGGTCAACAAGGCGCTCGGCCAGATGGACGAGGTCACTCAGCAGAACTCGGCGCTGGTCGAGGAAAACGCCGCGACTGCCAAGACGCTGGAGCAGCAGGTCAAGGCGATGGACGGGCGCCTCGGCGGATTCCGGTTGTCGATCGATGCTGGTGCGGCGCCGCAGCCCGCGTCCGAGCGAGCCCGGCAGCCGGCCCCGCAAACGGTCAGTGCCGCCAAACCCGCGGCGCAACGCAAGCCGGCGTCCGCGCCTGCGCCGCGCAAGAGCGCGGCCAGCGGCGGCGGTCCGGTCGGCCGCATGCAAAGCGCGCTCGCCGCACGCCTGCAGCCCGACGATTGGAAAGAGTTCTAGGCGGGCGCACCAATTCTGAATCCTTCTTGCAGATTACGACTGCTGCGACGCGGCCTTGCCAGGCCGCGGCTCGCCGCGCAAACAAGATCGTGGCGCTACTGCCACTGCCTCTTAGTCCGGGCGGGCGCGCCTCTTGCTCGCGGGTACGAGCAATTCTTCGATGCGCGGCAGTACAAGTGCGAGATAATCTTCGTTCGTCTGCTTCAATTCTACCAGCAACTGTTCCGTTTCCGAGTAGTTGCCAGTCTCGTCACCGCGCTTGGCAGCCTCTTCCAGTCTATTCCAGGTGCGCTCTCCGCGAACTCGCATTTCCTCATAGAGCTGTTGGGCGGATCCGTCGAATAACGTCGCTGGATCGTCGCCTAACCTGAGGCCGTGCGATGCGGCTTCCCGAACGATGGTGTTGAGGGCCTCCACCAGGCGTCCGCCGATGCGAAAATGGCGACCGATCTCATCTTCATCGCGTGTGCTTTGTGACTTCTCCAGCTGAGTTTGCGATACACGGCCGATGAAAGGGTCGATGATTTCCAACCGGGTCCGTATTGCGAGACGCGCGCCGATCGATAAGCGCTGCACCAAACCCGGTGAGTCGGTCAGCGGACTCCCGAAGGCTTCTGCAAAAATGATACGTAACCTGCACACAGTGCCGCCCGCGCACCTGGCGTAGCTGACGACCACGGGCCGCAAAATCCTCCCACTTTCGTGCCGGAAGTAGGCCTCTTCCTGGAAGTTTGTCTTTCCGTGGACGGCGCTCTGTAGTGACTCGAAGAATTTCGTGATCCAGAACTCAATCTTACCGGTTCGCTCTGTTGGGTCGCAGGCAATCCGACGCAGGAACGGAAGCAACTCCAGGTTCGGCGGATCGGCGAAGCCAAGGGCCCTTGCGGAAATGCTGTCGACTTCAACCAGCGCGCTGGAGAAATCGATCTCGCGTGCATCATCCCAATCAGCCGCTGCCTTTGGCACGATCCAGATGTAAGGTTTGAGGGAATTCTCCTCGGTTGGCATGCCGTTGATAAGTTTTTCGATTCCCTTCACTGCCTCATCCAGCTCGCGCTTGGTTGGGTCGCGAGTTCGAACGCCCCGGAAGAAGTCGCCTTCGAACCACTTCTGGATGTCATCTTGCTTTGCCCTTATCCCCTGAAGGTTGGCGAGCGGACTGGGCAGCTCGATGGTTGTGGGGTGAAGGCAGCCAACGGGACGAGGCTTGCGTCCTTTGCGAGAGAACCGGCCGGCTTCATAGAAGCACCACGACCAGTCTTGTTCGGGATTCGAGTAAAGCAGGACGAAGCATTTCGCCTCGTCCAGCGCCTTATCGATGGTTTCCCTCCACTCGGCTCCTTTGTCGATGTCTTCCGACTGGAATACGGTGGCGCCAGGCGCACCTAACTTCAATGCAGCATTCAGCGCTTTTGCCTGCGTCGCAAATTGCTGTTTATGGCTGAGAAATATCTTGATCATGGCCGGGGGCCTATTTGGGATATTCCCTCTTACTATGAGAGCAATTGTCGGCGTCTGCAACTCTTGATGGCTTCAGCAACGGCCGCTCAGAAGAGCGGCCCCGAGGAGAAGCGCCGCCAGTGGCGCGCCGGGAGGCGTGTGTGCCGCAAGGTGTAGGCGGGTGCCGTCGCCAGGTGTCCTCGTTACGAAGCGCCGCTCGACGCTCCGATCCCTTACGCATGTGGGCGAGGGAAAGCGACTGTCTTGGACGTCAAGCGTTTTGCCATGGGCGGTTGTCCCTGAT
>CAKZHN010000542.1 GCA_936924235.1 uncultured Rhodoplanes sp.
GGTGTTCCAGCCGACGTGATCGGCATGCAGATGCGTGCACATCACGATATCGACGTCATCCGGCGTGCATCCGCATGCCGCCAGACGCGCCACGTAGTTCGTGCCGCTGCGCTGGTGCCACTCCGGCCGGGCCGGCCGTTGCTTGTGCTCGCCGACGCAGGCGTCGATCAGGATGGTCTTGCCGCCGAACCGGATCAGATGGCTTTGCACGGCAAGGAGAACCGTGCCGTTCGCCCAGTCGACATGAGTGCCCGCGAGCGCGTCGCGGGCGGGGCTGAGCGCCTCGAGCGTCGCGCCCGGAAACAGAAACCCAAGCCCGAGCGGGAACGGATCGATATCGACGATCCGGTTGACGGTGGCGCTGCCGTATTGAGCTTCGAGCCGGGCCATGACGCGTCAGATTGCGATGGATCTCAGAATTCCGCCAGGAGGCGGCCGAAGCCTTCCATGCGGTCCTTGATGCCGTTGGCGCGCAGCGCGTGCCAATAGGTCGCGGTGTTGATCGCGATGATCGGCTTGCCGAGCCACATCTCGGCGGCCGCCGCGAGCCGCACCATCGAAAGGTTGGTGCCGACCTGGATGATGGCGTCGACGTCGTCGCCGTCGAGCTCGATCAGGACGGCGCGCAATGTCTCCGTCGTCTGCTCGGCGATCTGGATCCACGACCGGCACTGCAGCGCCTTGTCGCGGACGACGCTGAAGCCCTTGTCGGTGAAATAGCGCGCCACCTCGGAATTCATAGAAGGCCAGTAGGGAGACAGGATTGCGATGCGCTTGATGCCACCATAGCTGCGCAGCGCCGCCGTGCAAGCATCGCTGCCGATGCTGATCTTGATGCCGGCGGTCTCCTCGACCGCCTTCGTGAACTTGTCCGCGCCCTTCTCGCCGTCAAAAAACGTCACCGCCGACATGCCCAGCACGAGGTAATCGGGCTGGCAGGTCATGACGCTGCGCACCGCATCCAGCGTGTTGGCCGCGATCAGCTCGGCGCCGGCGCGGAAGCTCTCGTTGCTGACCGCGTTGGTGTTCGGGGTGAAAATGCGGCTGTAGTGGTTGGTGACGCCCACCGGCCGCATGTCGTCGAAGTCGGGCTGAACGATGGTGTTGGTCGACGGTCCGAGGACACCGAACTTGCGACGCGGTCCGAGCGCATCAGTCATGCTTTCACCTTCCGACCTTCACGTTCCGCATAGCCATCACCCGGGCGGCGGCGGCCCCCTGCACACAGGCCGGAGCGCGCAGCCCGCATCGTCTTGAAACCGGCGCCCATGCTGGCATAGATTTTATGTCCGGACAAATTTTCAGGGATGCGAAAAGCTCATGGCCTCGCCAGCGTTGCGGAAAGAGATTGAAAACGGCGGCTTCATCGTGGCGCCGGGCGTTTTCGAGCTGATCTCCGCTCTCATCGCCGACCGCATGGGTTTCAAGGCGCTGTACGTGACCGGCTACGGCACGGTCGCTTCGGCGCTGGGCCTGCCGGACGCGGGTCTCGCCAGCTATTCGCAGATGATCGACCGCATCGGTCGCATCGCCGCGATGACCAAGACACCCATTATCGCCGATGCCGACACCGGCTACGGCGGACTTCTCAACGTTCGCCATACGGTGCGCGGCTACGAAGAGGCCGGCATCACCGCCATCCAGATCGAAGACCAGGAGTTTCCGAAAAAGTGCGGCCACACGCCGGACCGGCGCGTGATCCCCATTGCCGACATGGTGCGCAAGATCCGTGTGGCATCGGACAGCCGCTCGAGCTCGGACTTTTTGATCGTGGCGCGGACCGACGCGCGAACCGGCCACGGCCTGGACGAGGCCATCCGGCGTGGCGTTGCCTACGCCGAGGCCGGCGCCGACATCATCTTCATCGAATCCCCTGAAAGCGAAAAGGAACTGGAGGAATGCGGGCGCCGGATCGGCAAGCCCCTGCTCGCCAACATGGTCAACGGCGGCCGCACCCCCGTGCTCCCGGCCGAGAAGCTCAAGGCCATGGGATTTTCGATTGCGATCTATCCGGCGGTCGGCTTCCTGTCGGCCGGAGAAGCCTTGCAGCGGGCCTATGCGGATTTGCAGAAGCACGGCACGACAACGGACGCCGTGCCGATGTATTCGTTCGCGGAATTCAACAAATTAATTGGCTTCGAAGACGTGTGGGAATTCGAGCGCCGTTATGCAGAATCGGACTAGATTCTTCGCGCCGGTTAGCGGCGCTCCATGACGGCACGAGGCGTTGCGCCATGACGGCGGAAATCCCCCGCTATGCCCAGATCTTCAACACGCTGACCAAGCGCATGCAGGCCGGTCAGTATCCGGTTGACATGCGGCTGCCGACGGAAAGCGAGCTGTGCGACGAATTCAACGCCAGCCGGTTCACCGTGCGCGAAGCGCTGCGCCGCCTCGTGGAACAGGGAATGGTCCAGCGCAGGCAGGGCGCGGGCAGCGTCGTAGTCTCGACCACCCCGCAGGCGCAATACGTCCACTCGCTCTCCTCGATCAGCGACCTGTTCCAGTTTGCCCTGGATACGCACTACGACTTCTTGTCGATCAGCCAGGTCACGTTGGATGCGAAGCTCGCGGCCGACGTCGGCGCCACGGCCGGCGAACGCTGGCATCTGATGGAGGGGCTGCGCCGCCACGAGAAGGGCGGCAAGGCCTTCTGCTATCTGCACTCTTATATCGCGCCGCGCGCCAAGGCTTACGTTCGTGAGCTCAAGCGTTGCGTGGGCCCCTTCTATGCGCATCTGGCCAACCGGACCGGCGAAGAGATCCTTGAGGTCAGGCAGGATATCTTCGGCGCGGCCATGACCGCCAAGATCGCCAGCCATCTGAAGTGCAAGAGCGACACGATCGCGACCTGCGCGTTCCGTCGCTACATCACCTCCGAGGGAACCTTGATCGCAAGTTATAACTGGCACGTGGCGGAGCAATTCCACTACCGCATGAAGATGTCGCGGGCGATCTGACCGGCCGTTGCCCCCTGCTCGACAAGCTGTCGCGTGAGCGGCCCGGTCACCCGGTCCCTGTCTGGGTGCCGTTCGCTACAAAGCGGAAAACACGGAGCAGCCAAGCCCCGTTCGTACCAACTCTGTTCTGCTGAAAAGCCCGAAAATGCTGGGAAAATGCTGGCAGGAGTGAAGGGACTCGAACCCCTAACCCCCGGTTTTGGAGACCGGTGCTCTAGCCATTGAGCTACACTCCTGCGGGTCAGGCGGGCGGACCATAATGGCCCGCGGGCCGTCTGTCATCCCCCGGGCAAAAATGGCCGATTCAGGCCGGCTCGACCACCACCGCCGAGCCATAGGCCAGCACCTCGGTGATGCCGTCGGTGATCTCGTTGGCATCGTAGCGCATGGCGACGATGGCGTTGGCGCCGGCGGACGCCGCGTGCTCGACCATGAGGTTGAAGGCCTCCTCGCGAGCCTTCTCGGCAAGCCCGGTGTAGATCGAGATGTTGCCGCCGAACAGCGACTGGATGCCGGCGCCGATGTTGCCGATCACGCTGCGCGAACGGACCGTGATGCCGCGCACCACCCCGAGATGCCGGGTGATGCGGTAGCCCGCAATATCGTTGGTGGTGGTGACGATCATGGCTCCGATCCTATCTCTGCCTGTAATCACCCGCGAATACAGGTGATCCACTCCCCTGCCTGCGCAGGGGAGGACAAGGCTTGGTCGGACCTAGAGCCGCGGCGGTTCATTCGCGCGCTGCTCGCGCCACAGGTCGAGCTTCTCCAGCGCCGCGCGATCCGAATAGCTGAGCAGGACGAGGTCGTCGGTGGCTTCGACCTGCCACCAGGTCCAGTTCGGCACCACGAAGATGTCGTTCTTGCCGAGCGTGTAGGTCTGGTCGCCGACCGTGGCCTTGCCGGTGCCTTCCGCGGTCATCACCACGGTGGCCTCGGTGGAGCGGTACGGCGCGGTCTTGAAGCCCTTGGGCAGGAGCTGGGCGAAGGTCGCGATCGTCGGCATCACCCAGTCGCCGGTGGCCGGATTGGCGAACTTGAGCTTGAGCCCGTGGCAGGCGTCCCAGTCGTTGGCCTTGCGCAGGTTCTCCAGCGCCGTGCGGGTGCGCTCATACGGATAGGCGAACACCGGCGAGGAGCGCTGGCTGATCGGCTCGAGCGGCAGCATGCCGGAGCTGTAGCGCGAGAACGAGTCGTGCGGCGGCCGCGACTGCGGGAAATGGCCGTCGCCCTCGTAGTCGTCCGAGAAGGTCGCGCCGAGATGGTTGACCAGCGGCACGTCGAGACCGTCGAGCCAGATCATCACGCCGTCGGATTCCTTGCCGTGGTCGTGCCAGGTCCAGGCCGGGGTGACGATGAAGTCGCCCTGGTGCATGTAGATGCGCTCGCCGTTCACCGCCGTGTAGGCGCCCTCGCCTTCGATGACGAAGCGCAGCGCCGCCTGGGAATGGCGATGCGCCGGCGCGACCTCTCCGCCCTTGATGGCCTGGATCGCGCAGGTGAGCGTGTGGGTGGCGCCGTGCTTGAGCGTCGGATTGTTCAGCACCAGCACCCGGCGATGCGCCT
>CAKZHN010000543.1 GCA_936924235.1 uncultured Rhodoplanes sp.
TGAATGATCATCAGGAGATTATTGAAGTCGTGGGCGATGCCGCCGCTGAGCTGACCGACGCTCTCCATACGCTGCGAAGCCGCCAATTGCTCCTGCGTCTGACGCAAGATTTGCAGCGTCTCCATTCGCTCGGTGATATCGCGGGTCACTTTAGCAAATCCGATGAGCTCGCCGCGATCATCTCGTATGGCGTCAATGATGACGGAGGCCCAGAAACGCGTGCCGTCTTTTTTCACGCGCCAGCCTTCGGACTCCCAGCGCCCGTTCTGCTGCGCCTCCTCCAATGCACGTGCGGGGAGGCCCTTGGCCTGATCCTCCTCCGTGTAGAACCGGCTGAAATGCTGCCCGATGATTTCCTCGGCTGTGTAACCCTTGATGCGCTCCGCGCCGGTGTTCCAGGTTGCAACAACTCCCTTGGTATCGACCTGGAATATTGCGTAATCGACAACCGCTTGCACGAGGTGGCGGAAGCGGCGTTCGCTTTCCAAGAGGTTGAGTTGCTCCTCGCGACGCTCTGTCATATCGCGCGTAATTTTTGCGAATCCAATGAGCGCTCCGTCGTGGTCCCGGATCGCATCGACGACGGCGAGTGCCCAGAAGCGGCTACCGTCCTTGCGGACCCGCCAGCCCTCACTTTCGAAGCGCCCGGCACGGGCGGCTTGAACAAGCACTTGCTTCGGAAATTCGCGCTCTTGATCTTCGACGGTGAAGAAGCGCGAAAACGGCTGTCCGATGATCTCCTCCGGGCTGTAGCCCTTAAGCCGCTGGGCCCCCGAATTCCAACTCTGCACTTTTCCATCAAGGTCGATCATGTAGATCGCGTAATCGACGACAGAATCAAGCAGCAGCTGCAACTTGTATGGATCGGGTGCAACGGGGGCGGATGGTGGCAACATGACCTCGGGCAGCGCGCGGTACAGTTATTCAAAACGTTTGTTGCGCATTTTGGTTCCGGATGCGACTCGCGCCGGAAGCGCCAGGAGCTGCAGCGCGAGCATCTGATCTCCTCGCTCGGGCGAGTCGCTCATTTTCCAACTCCAAGGCGCGGTGGCTTCAAGAAAACCAGCAAAAATGGGCCTTAACTAAATTCCGCACTAAATCCCGAAGTGCGGAGCTTCAGAGAGAATGGGGCTTGGAGAGAGAATTTTGGGCCGGCGGGCCGGTAAGGAAGTGCGGAGGTCTGCGCGGAAAAGTCGATGAACGCTGCGGTTTTTTCGAATGTCGACGCGGAGGGGAGAATATCTCGACAGGGCGGACTGGCGGAGGGAGTGGGATTCGAACTGTTGGTACGGATTTAGAAATAACAGACGTGCACCTTAGGCGAACGGACCACAGGTTGACCACAGAAACCCTGAGAACAGATGCGAACAAACGCTCTCGAACGCGGCGAAAAATGCCGATGTTTGTTGAGATTCCCGGATAGGCTTGGCCGCTCATAACGGTCTGGTTGCAGGTTCGAGTCCTGCCGGGCCCACCAATATTTTCAAGCGGTTGCGAGCGCGCGATACGGCGCGCACGCTCTTGTTCCAACGATATCACCAACGATTGCGGTTTGCGGTTGCTCATCGCTGTTGCTGCCGTCCGCAAGTAGTCCGGATGGTGATGGCCATAGACATCGCGAAGGGTTTTCTCGGACATGCCGAGAAAGCCTGCGGCTTCCCACGTGCTCACGCCGATCTGCATCAGCCATGTCGCCGCAGTGTGCCGTAGTGTGTGCGGTGTAATTTTTCCTTCCAAGCCGGATAAAGCGACCGCGGTTTTGAACGCGGTCTTGACCGATTTCACGGGCTTCCCGTTGAACTCGACGAAACACTCCTTCGTAAGGCCGAGCCGTTCCCAGCGACGCAAATGTGCCAATAGACGCGGCGGCAGCGGCACCGGTGGCTGACGCTTGGCTGTTGCGCGTTGCCCTTGCG
>CAKZHN010000544.1 GCA_936924235.1 uncultured Rhodoplanes sp.
CCGGATCGCCGAGCAGCACGTAGTTCTGGGCGTCATTGCGCTCGATCCAGGCTGTGACCAGATCGCGATCTTTCATCCGCATCGCAGGCGGCGTGATCGGTGACGTTGCGTTGGTGAGCAGCGTCGAGAGCGCGGAATAGCGCGAGCCGAATTGGCCGCACATCGCAAATCCGACCGGGTCGCCCTGCATGATGAAACCGAGGCTGTTGCGGAACGCGAGAATCTGCGGTCCGGGAGCCTTTGGCGCCTGGATCGAATATCCCATGGCGCGATCGATGTGCCCGATGACCGCGAGCGCGCTGCCCTTCGGATGGGTGAGCAGGCGGCGCGGCAGCGCCGACATGAAGGGTTTCGGCGCGAGCGGATCCGCTTTGCCGGTCCCCGACAGGTCGATCATGTAGTTGTCGATGTCGGGCGTGCCGGCGCCGAAGCAGGCGAAGATCAGCGCCACCATGCCGCCGACTTTGGCATCGTCGGTCACGTCAGAGGCCGCAAGGATGTGCGCCGGCTGGATGCCGCGGAAGGGCGGCCAATCCTGGCACAACAGCGCGCCTTGGGTTGCTGCCTGTCCGCTCTGCCCCGAACGCAATTGCATGCCGTGCGAGGCAGTGAACAGCATCGCGGGCGGCTTCTCCTGGTGCAGCGCGCCGAGGAGGTTGGCTTTCGTGGCGTCGGGCCCGGCGAACAGCTTGCGCTGGTAGCCCACTTCATTGTGAATCGGCCGCGCGAGCTGGCCGGCGGCTCCCGGAAGGCCGTTCGCGAGTGGATCGATCAGCAGCGAAGCGCTCAGATTGGTGGCTTCGTCGTCATTGTGGCGTGTGCCCCAATAGACCACCTCCTTCGCATTTTGCACCGTGCCGGCCGTCTCATAGCCGATGATCGAGCGCACATATGTCGTGTATTCAGCGGCGGTATCGAACGCCAGCCGGCCGACCGCATAGTCCACGCCGAGCAGGTACTGGAATTCGAACGGAATGAGCTCGGGGCCGCCGATCATCAGCAGATAATAGGGCACCAGCTCGGGATCGATTGCGCCGGGCGTCACCTGATGGCGCTTGTACCAATCGCGCGTCTGTTCATCCTTCTTGTAGTCCAGCTCTTTCAGCAGTTTGTCGACTTGCTTGCGCCGGTGGTCGATCAGCGGCTGCATCGCGGCGCGGACGTCGGCAGGCGTGTCTTCGTGGAAGACGATGCCCCATCCGGCCTGCGCGGGCGTGTCCAAGGCGACACCGAACGGGATGCCAAAGGCGCGTGTGCCGTCACGCACGTCGCTGAATTGGTCGAGCCCCGGCCGCTTGAATACATGCTGGGCGATGTCGTCGATCGATCGCGGCGGAACGGCATACTGTCCGGTGTCGAAATCGATCCCGTTGACGTAGACGAGATCTGCAGCGGGGGCAGGTGCGGCAGCGGGAGCAGGTGCGGCTGCGGGAGGCTGTGGGCCGGGACTCATGGGACCATCCTCTGGATTGGGCGGCGGTGGCGCCGCGCCGGGGGCTGGTGGCGGGCGCCGGTCGCGAGGCGGCGGCTCCTGGTAGGCCAGCACCCGGTCGTTGGGATTGCCGTAGTGCTGATAGGCTCCCCAACTCGGCGAGCCTGGCCTGAGCTCAAAAGTGCGCTGGCGCCCGGCCTTCAATGCCTCACCGATCGTCTCCGGCGCGCAGTCGCACTCGCTCGTGTCCGGCGAGCGCAGGCCCAACAGCCGGGTGTAAAACCACCTGGCGCACTCTTCGGCGCAGGCATCGTTCACCGTCCAGCCGGCGCCGATGAAGTTCGGAATGCCGCGCGCGAAGAACGCCTGCGCGAGGCCGGTCATGTGCTGGCGCATGGTATCGGAATCGGCGGTGACGGCCGAAAAGCACGCGTTGGCAAAGACCAGCCGCGGGACCTGGCGCACACGGAAGATCTCCTTGGCCGACAGCACGCAATCCGGTGCGAAAACCCATCCGGTCTGGCCGCTCTCGGGATGACAAACGCCGTGTCCGGCATAGTGGATAAGGTCCTGCTGGTCCTCGACGATGAGCATCGCGAGCTCGAGCGGATCGCATTGCTTGGCGCTCTTCACGCATCCCATCTTGCGCAATGCCTTGAGCATTTGCTCGGCCTGCTCGTCCCGGCCAGGGCCGATGCGAACCTCCACCCGGATGTCGTAGAGGCCGTCCCAGGCGATGCGCGCTTTCTCCAGCACGTCCACGACCGCCAGCCCTTCACGCCGTGCATACGGCAGCCCGAGCAGTCCCGCCGCCGGATCGGCGATGATCAGCGCCTTGAGCTGGTTGTTGAGCGCGGGAGGGGAGGTCGGAGGCGGCGAGATCAGGGAGCGAAACTGCCGCGACATCGGCACGGTGTGGCTGACGAAGGAGGTCTTGGCAAAGCGCTTGCGGGCGATCATCTCCCACGGATAGACGGCCGTGCGCTCGTCAACCTCCAGCGTGACGTTCGCGGTGCCCTCCGTCAGCTTGCGGAAGTCCTCCGGAATCATGGTGTCGGCGAAATACGAGCCGAACCGGCCGTGATCGTTGGCTTCGACCTCGTTCTGGGTCATGCGCTCGGCGACGTCGCGCAGCAGATGCGCGTTGACGTCCTGTTCGCGCTGCGGGACCGCCGCAAGATCGGACAGTGCGGAGAACTGAAACGTCTCGCACGGAAACGGATCGAAAGTGACCGGTTTCACTGGTGCCGGCGCGGCAGCGGCCTGGTCGCGGCTGGCGCGGGCAGCGGCCTTGGTGCGCGTGATGCGCAAGTAGGTCACGGGCTCGGCCGGCGGGAGGCCCTTGCCGTCCTGCTTCGAGTCCTCCTCCATCGCGTCATCGCCGGTCACGTCGGGCCCGCGCTGCACCGTCAGCTTCAAATGCTCGAACGGGTTGTCCTTGATGACAGCGTTCAATTCCCGCTCGATGGTGTCGCGTGTTCCGTCGGAACAGACGAGTTGAATGCTCAGGGGCTTCGCGACCACGGCGCGCAGGTTTTCCTTGTCCTCCTTGAGGGTGTCGGCGATCGCACGAAGCCGCTCCTGGCCATCGAGCACACCTTGCAGTAAGCCGCGGATGGCGGCGGTGATCGTGAGCTCATTGCGCCGCGTGCCGATCAGCGTCGAGGTGAACTCTGTCTGCCCCATCGATTTCACCGCAACGACGATGTTCGATATCGCGAGTTGCAGGCTGTCTTGCGCAAAACGGCCGGGCTCGCCGAGGCCGACCAGGATGAGGCTGCTTGCCTTGACCTTGTCGGCCTTGTGAAAGTGCTCGAAGTTGACCAGGAACAGTTGGCCCAGCGCCGACCCGATGATGCCGAGATCGGTTGCGCGGGTGAGCCACGAGTCGAGCGCACGGTCGAAGCTCGCGGTCGGGCCGGCAAAGGCGAGGCCGTCGTATCGCGCGCCGATCGCAACCGGTGTGCTGACCTTGGTGATGTCGCCACAGATCAGCGTGACACTGACGGAGACATCGGGTGCCGCCGTTGGGTCGACCGGAGACTGGTCGGGAGTGTCCACGTCAACCGGCGCTGCTGGAGCAGCGACGCGTCGGCGCGCCGCCTTGGCTGCATTCGAGGCGCGACGCTTGTCTGTCGCTTTGGCCACAGGCACTCTCGTGCATCAGAATTATATCTTGAGAATTATGACTTGCAGCAAAAACGTGCACAAACCCTGGCAGCAACCATCGGTTATGTCAATGCTCGCGGCGCTGCGACGCTCCGGGATGCGCGTCGATCAAGTGTTGCGAAGGACAGAGTAGAAGACGTCTACCGCCGACATCTCATTGTCACACTCGCAATCGGCTTTGATTTCACGAGCGGAAGCGCGCACGCGCTCCGGAGCATGCGCCATTACGACGCGGCCTGCCGCCGCATCACGCCGGGCCGGTCGAGTCCGAGATGCGAGCGCAGCGTGGTGCCGGCATATTCGGTCCGGTACAGGCCGCGGCGCTGCAGCTCCGGCACCACGCGATCGACGAAGTCGTCGAACGCGCCGGGGAAGTAGGCCGGCATGACGACGAAGCCGTCGGCAAGGCCGCTGACGAACCACTCTTCCAGAATGTCGGCGATGCGCTTGGGCGTGCCGTACACCACCCAGTGGCCACGGGCGGCGGCGGTCACGTTGTAGAGATCGCGCAGCGTCATCTTTTCCCGCCGCGCCATGTCGAGCAGCGCCCGCGAGAACGCCTGGCCGCCTTCGGTCTGCGGGAAGTCTGGCACCGGACCGTCGAGCGGATAGCTGGAGATGTCGTGGCCGATCCGCGATGAGACCAGCGCCAGCGCGTTGGTCGGTGTCAGCCAGCTTTGCAGCTTGGCGAGCTGCTCCTTCGCCTGCTCGTCGGTGTCGCCGATGATCGTCATCACGCCCGGCAGGATAGGCACCTCGTGCGGCTGCCGGCCGTGCTTGACGACGCGCTGCTTCAGGCTGTCATAGGCGGTCTTGGCGGACACCTTGTCGCCGTTGACCACGGAGAACACCAGGTCCGCCGAGCGCGCCGAAAGCTCCTGTCCGGCGGGCGAGCCGCCAGCCTGGATGATGACCGGCTGGCCTTGCGGCGAACGTTCGATGTTGAGCGGGCCTCGCACCTGGTAGAACCGGCCCTTGTGTTCGAGCGGCCGGATCTTGGAGGTGTCGAGATAGACGCCGGTCTTGGTGTCGGCAATCACTGCCCCGTCGTCCCAGCAATCCCACAGACCGCGCACCACGTCGACGAATTCGCCGGCGATGTCGTAACGCAGATCGTGCTCCTCGAGCCGCTGCTTGCTGAAATTGAACGCAACCTTGTTGTTGGCGCTGGTCACCACGTTCCATCCGGCGCGGCCGTTGCTGAGATGATCCAGCGACGCGAAGGCGCGGGCGACGTGATAGGGCTCGCCGAAGCTCGTCGACACGGTGGCGCCGAGTCCGACATGCTTCGTCACCATGCTCAGCGCCGACAACAGCGTCAGCGGCTCGAACCGGCTGACGAAGGACGGATGGTCGTTGGTCTCCATCAGCAGGCCGTCGGAGATGAAGAACAGGTCGAACTTGCCGCGCTCGGCCGTGGTTGCGATGTTCTGCAGCACCGGCAGGCTGCAACCGCTGGTGAACGCGCCCTCCATGCGCCAGCCGGCCGAATGGTTGCCGGTGCCGAGCACGAAGACGCCGAAATGCATCTGACGTTTGCGCTCAGACATGCTTGGGAACTCCTGATCTGCTTTTCGGTGTCGTCATGGGCGCAAGGCGGTCATTGGTCAATACGGATGTTCTTCTCGCGAACGATCGCCGGCCACTTCTGCAGCTCCGACTGGACCCGTGCGGCGAGCACCTCGGGGCCGCCGCCGACCGGCTCGTTGCCGGCCTTGAGAAACCCCTCCCGGACCTCGGGCGCCTTGAGCGCGTCATTGGCCTTGCTGTTCAGCAGTTCGATCACTTCTTTCGGCGTGCCGGCCGGCGCGAACAGCGCGAACCAGGCGGCCGCATCGAAGCCCGGTACACCCTGTTCGGCGATCGTCGCTTCATCGGGCAGCACGGTCGAACGCTTGGCGGTGGAGACGCCGAGCGCGCGCACCGTGCCGGCGCGGATATAGCCTACCGTGGTGGCGATCCCGTCGAAGGCGAACTGGATGCGGCCGCCGATCAGGTCGGTCATCATCGGCGCCGAGCCCCGGTAGGGGATGTGATTGGTCTGGATGCCGGCCATCGAGTTGAGCAGCTCGGCGATGAGATGGTTGTTGCTGCCGGTGCCGTAGGAGCCGAACGACAGCTGGCCGGGTTTCGCCTTGGCGAGCGCGATCAGGTCGGCGGCATTCTTGACCGGCACGTCGTTGTTGGCGACCAGCATCAGCGGCGCGGATGTGATCAGCGCCACCGGCGCAAAGTCGCGCACTGGATCGTAGCCGAGCTTGGTGTAGACCAGCGGGTTGGTGCCGTGCGTGCTCCCGGTGCCAAGAAGGAGCGTGTAGCCATCGTGCGCCGACTGCGCGACGGCGGTGGCGCCGACCGAGCCGCCGGCGCCGCCGCGGTTCTCGATGATCACCGATTGGCCGAGAGACTCGCTCATCCGCGGCGCGATCATGCGCGCCACCACGTCGACGCCGCCGCCCGGCGGGAACGGCACGATGATCTTGATGGTCTGGTTCGGGTAGTCGGCTGCGGCCGCGCCGCCTTGCGCCACAGACAATGCCATGGCGAGGGCACAGGCGATGCGGACGGTCGCGCGCATGGCCAAAGTCTGAACCAACGCCGGTGCGTTGTCATCTGAGGCGGACGCGGATCAGCCCTGCCGGGCGTCTTGAGGAGGGGGCTGAAAGCACTACACTGTCGAGATTATAGGCACATTTGCGAGGAGCGATCCGTGAAACGCCGGAGCTTCCTTCAGTTGGCGGCCAGCACCTGCGCCGCGGCGGCGTGGCCCACGGGCGCGCGATCCGAGATCAGCCCGGTCATGGAACGGCTCAGTGCCTACATGAGCGGCGCCGGCGCGCGGGCGCTGCCGGAGGCCGTGGCGCTCGAGAGCAAGAACCACATCCTGGACACGCTCGCGGCCGCGATTTCCGGATCCGAGCTGCCGCCGGGCGTGCAGGCCCTGAAGTTCGCCAAGACCTATGGCGGCAGCGGTCCCGCCACGATCATCGCTTCCGGCATGTCGGCAGGACCGCTCGAAGCCGCCATCGTCAACGGCGCGCTCGCGCAGGCCGACGAGACCGACGACAACTACAGCGCCGGCGGCGCGCATCCCGGCTGCGCCGTGGTTCCTGCGGCGCTCGCGATGGGCGAGGCGGTGGGTGCGGACGGCAAGCTGTTCCTGCACGCCGTGACGCTCGGCTACGACATCGGCATGCGCGCGATGAAGACCATCCTCGGCCGGACCGTGCTGCGCGACATGCACAACATCGTCGGGACGTTTGGCGCCGCCGCCGCGGCGGGCTGCCTGGCCCAGCTGAACCAGCAGCAGATGCGCTGGCTCATCGATTATGCCTCGCAGCAGGCCGCCTCCGGCTACGGCGCCTGG
>CAKZHN010000545.1 GCA_936924235.1 uncultured Rhodoplanes sp.
AGAGCCTGATCGACCGCATGGAAAAGGATGCGCGAAACAAGAAGCTGAATTAGGCGGGGAATGCCTACCGCAGAACGATTTTCTTGAAATCGATCTGCGTCGCGCCGATCTCGAAGTGCTCGATATAGAGCTGTCCGATGCTGCGCGCATAGGCCGATGACGTCACCGACGACACCGCCAGGCTGAACATCCCGTATCCCGGCACGAAATAAGTCAGCGTCGAGGCCGCGATGGTCGCGAGCCCGGTCGGCAGCACGCCGCCCATCAGGCCGATCACCGCGGCGCGGGTGCGGTTCTGCTCGAAGGGCACGTCATAGAGCGTGCTGAGCGACTTGATCATGCGCACCATCAGCGCCGTGATGGCGGCGGCATTCGCAATCGGCACCGGGATCACGCCGCCTACCGCCGACCAGTTGGCGTAGCGCTCGACGATCGCGATGGCTTTCCGGCGCCGCAGCGCCGCGGCAGCGTCGTGGGCCTCCGACACGACGATCGTATCGGCGGGCTGGGACGCGGGTTCCGTCTTCGGCACCAGCTCGATGACATTGTCCGCAGTGGGCCGCGAAGTGGGTGCCGGTGCGCCGGACGCTTCGTTGAGGTCGACCGCGGACGGCGTGCTCTCCGCCCGATCCGCGGCTCCGCGCATGTCCTCGGCGGTCCGCAGCACCGCCTTCGGCAGCTTCTTCTTGTTCATGCGCTTGCGGCCCGCTTCACCTGGATCATGCTCTCGCATATCTGCTCGACCTCGTCGGCGATCGCCGCGATCTCGCGGGCCGCGGGGCCCGATTTGTCGATCAGGCTCGGCGTTCCGCCCCAGAGCGCGGCTTCGGCGTATACGACGCGGTTGGTCATCTCGCTGTCAAGCACCGGGAAGCCGGCTTCGGCGAGTTCCGAGCGGATGTGCTTGGCGATCACGGATTCGCGGGTGGTCTGGGTCAGCACGCAGCGGAAGATCGGCCGCCGGCCGCTGACACCGTTGATCAGGATGTTCAGCGTGTCGAGCATGCGGTCGACGTCGAATGGCGACGGCTTGACCGGAACCAGCACGAAGTCGCTGACGCCGAGACAGGTGAGCGTCGCCTGCGATCGGAACCCCGGCGTGTCGATAATCACCTTCTCGTAGTCGCCGACCAGCCGCTGCGCGGTCTTGAAGGCATCCTCGGTCGCATCCTCGGCGACGTGAACGCCGCCCAGCGCCTTCTCGCGTGCGGCGAGCCGCGCGATGGTGCGCTGCGGGTCGGCGTCGATGATCGCCGCGTTGTGGCCGTTGATCTGCCAATGGGCGGCGAGACAGCTCGCGAGCGTGCTCTTGCCGCTGCCACCCTTCATGGTGGCGACCGTGATGATCGAATGCGCCATGTAGCTGGCTCCTGTTGGGGTTGCTACGCGACGAATCACTCGACGTCGAAGCATATCGACTCACGGGCCTATTGCCCATATTCCCGGGCGCCGGACATTTTTGCGTGCGCAGCGACCCCGTATTCCCGCACCGAATCTTGATGTCCCGGCAGGCGCCGCGGTGCGCGGCAGGCGGCTTGGCGTGCTATGTGATTGGGCGCGGCGAGATCCGTCGCGCTTCCGCGGAGGAGCCGGGATTGTTCTCCGAACGGTTTTCCAGCCTGTTGCGCCGGAATCTGCGGATGGCGTCCGGCCTCGTGCTGTTTTTCTACATCTCGGCGCATCTGATCAATCACGCGCTCGGGCTCGTTTCCCTCGACGCTGCCGAAGCCGGCATGTCGATCGCGATCACGGTCTGGTACAGCGTGCCCGGCACCATCCTGCTTTACGGCGCCGCGGCCGTGCACTTCCTGATGGCGCTGCTTGCGGTCTACGAGCGGCGCACCTTCCGGCTGCCGCCGCTCGAGATCATCCGCATCGCGCTCGGCTTCACCATGCCGATCCTGCTGATCGGTCACGCGGCGGCCACCCGTCTCGCCTATGACATGTACGGCATCTCGTCCGACTACACGCGCGTGGTCGGCGTGCTCTGGGCGTCGGGCCAGCAGGGCTGGCAACTCGGCCTGATGGCGCCCGGCTGGATTCACGGCTGCCTGGGCTTGAACTACGCCTTCGGTCGGCGGGACTGGTTCAAGCAGCTTCGTCCGTTGCTTTTCGCGACGGCGCTGCTGCTGCCGGTGTTCTCGGGCCTGGGCTTCATCGCCATGGGCCGCGAGCTTGCCGGCACGCCGCGCTCGGCGGCTGCTCAAGAGTATCTCAGCCCGGCCAACGTCACGCAGCGGCTCGCGATCGAGCAGTGGAAGGACAGTCTCCTCAATTGGTATTTCTCGATCATCTTCGCGGCCTTCATGGCGCGAGAGATCCGCAATCTCGTCGAGCGGCGGGGCAGGGGGCTCGTCAAGGTGGCCTATCCGGGCGAGACCGTCAGCATTCCACGCGGCTGGTCGGTGCTGGAGGCCAGCCGCAGCTTTCATCTGCCGCATGCGGCGATGTGCGGCGGCCGGGCGCGCTGCTCGACCTGCCGGGTTCGCGTCGCCGCAGGTCAGGAGCACTGCCCGCCGCCGGCGAAGGACGAGCAGGACACGCTGTCACGCATCCACGCCCCGGCCGATGTCCGGCTCGCCTGCCAGCTCCGGCCGCAGGGCAACGTGTCGGTGATCCCGATCGTGCGCACCGCGCGTCCGGTCTACCGCGCGTCGGCGCCGCGGCGCAGCGCCGAGCACGATATCGTGGTGCTGTATTGCGACTTCCGCAATCGCGCGGATTTCGCCAGCGATCACCTGCCGCAGGACCTGCTGCATATCCTCACCGTCTATGTCGACGGGCTCTCCCACGCCATCCGCGCCGCGGGCGGCGCGCTGAGCTACGTCGAAAGCGACAGCATCTGCGCGCTGTTCGGCATCGATGGCGGCAGTGAGTTCTGCGCCCAACGGGCCCTGCAGGCGGTCGGCGCGATCGAAGGCGTCATTGCCGATCTCAACAACCGGCTCGGCCGTAACGATAGCGGCCGTCTCAGGATTTCCGTCGTGGTTCACTCAGGCCATGCGGCGGTCGGCGAGATCGGCTCGCAGGAGCCGCCGATGGTGCTGGCGATCGGCGAGGCCGCCGACGTCGCCAACGAGATGCGCAGGCTCGCCGCCGAGCGCGATCGCGCCTTTGCGATTTCCGAACCGGTCTATCAGGCCGCGGGCCTGATGCCGGTCCATGACGACGAAGCGACGCTGCGCCGGCCGGAAGGCACCACGACGGTGTTCCTGTCCGACGCAGCCCCGATCGCGTCGCCGACCTGGACGCTGCACGGCAAGGTCGGCCGCGCCGCATTGCTGCGGCGCCTGTGGGCCGGAGGATGAGCCAGGATGGCGCGTCCGGCGACTAGCCGGGACGCTCGACCTTTGCGGCCTTCTCGGAGTCGTACCACCAGGTTTCCGGCGCGCCGCGCGCGTAGCGCGGCTTGGTCTCGGGCCGGGTGAAGGCGTCCCAGAAGGCGATCCAGTGTGCCGGCTTGTACCAGGCGGCCACCCAGTAGTGTCCGGCGCGGAGCACGCGATCGAGCGTCCGGCACGCCGTGTTGAGCGACGCGCGGTCGTTCGCCGCGATCGCCTTGTCGATCAGCGCGTCGACCACCGGATCCCTGACGCCGGAGAAGTTGGGCGAGCCCTTGCTGTCTGCCGCTCTGATGGAGAAGTAGCTGCGCAATGCGTCGCTCGGCGTCAGCGAGAACACCATGCGGTTCATGGTGATGTCGTAGTCGAACTCCTGCACCCGCGCGCGGTATTGCACCGGATCGACCAATCGCGTCGTCGCGTCGATACCGAGCGCGGCGAGGTTCTTGGTGAACAGCGCATGGTGCGGCTCCGACACCCGCTCGAACACCAGGAACTCGATGGTGAATGGCTCGCCCTTGCCGTTGACGCGCTTGCCGTCCTTGATGGTCCAGCCCGCCGCGTTCAGAAGCTCGGCCGCGTGCCGCAACAGGCGGCGGTCCTGGCCCGAGCCGTCGCTCGCCGGCGGCACCCAGACCTCGCCGAACACCGTTTCGGGAATTTTGCCCTTGAACGGCTCGAGCAGCGCCAACTCCTCCGGCGACGGCTTGCCCTTCGCCATCATGTCGGAGTTCTGGAAATAGGAATGGGTCCGCGCGTAGCAGTCGAACATCACGTTCTTGTTGACCCATTCGAAATCGAACGCGTAGGCCAGCGCCTCGCGGACGCGCACGTCCTGGAAGCGCTCGCGGCGCGTGTTGATCATCCAGCCCTGGGCGCCCGAGGGGCGCTCGTCGGGAATGGTCTCGACCTTCACGCGGCCATCGCGGACCGCCGGGAAGTCGTAGCGCGTCTTCCAGACGCGCGAGGTGAACTCCTCCCGGAACAGGTAGCTCTTGCCGCTGAAGCCTTCGAAGGCGACGTCGCGGTCGCGGTAATACTCGTAGCGCAGCACGTCGAAATTGTTCTGGCCGCGATTGATCGGCAGGTCCGCGCCCCACCAGTCCTTGACCCGCTCGAATTCCAGAAAGCGGCCCTGCTCGAACTTGCCGACCTTGTAGGGGCCGGAGCCGAGCGGCGGCTCGAGCGACGTCTCATCGAAGGCGTGCGAGGTGTAATAGGCCTTCGACAGGATCGGCAGGTTGGCGGCGGTGAGCGGGGCGCTGCGCGCGCGGTTGGCGGTGAAGCGCACCACCACGGTGCGGTCGCCATCGGCCTCCGCGGCCTCCATGTCGCGCAACAGCATCGCGATGTTGGGGTGGCCTTTTTCCTTCAGGATCGACAGCGAGAACGCGACGTCGGCCGCGGTGATCGGGCTGCCGTCGTGGAATTTGATGCCGGTGCGGAGCCGGAATTTGTAGACCCGTCCGTCGGCCGAGACCTCGACCTGATCCGCCGCGTAGGCGTAGACCGCATCGGGCTCGTCGGTGGCGCGGCCCATCAGCGAGCAGAACACGTACTCCATGTCGACGGCGGGATCGCCCTTGAGGATGAAGCCGTTCAGCGAGTTGAAGGTGGCGGTGCCGCCGCCGGCGAGCTGGCTGAAGGTGCCGCCCTTGGGCGCGGCCGGATTGACGTACTTGAGCTGCTTGAAATCGGCCGGATAGCCGAGGTCGCCGAACGCCGACAGGCCGTGATGGGTGGTGTCGTTCGCTGCCGCCGGCGTGAGACCGGTGAAGGTGCCGACGCTGACTGCGGCAGCGCCCGCACCCAGGATCAGAATTTCACGCCGCGATAGGTTGTTTGAGCTTAAGCCGCCGTCGCCATTGCCGCTTCGCTTGAAAGACATTGCCACTCCGCACGGTGTCCGTGGTGCTGCCGCGCGGCACCTTCGCGCAGCGGTTGAGATTGAATGCCGGCCTGCCTGGTCGGTTCGCCGATCTTCAGCATCGATCTTCTGTTTGAGGGGACAGCCGTTCCGATGCGTCTTTTCACAAAAAAAATGGTAGCGCAGTGTCGGAAACCACGCCAGCCTCGCTCAGCGCTGCATTGCGCTGCGCTGCACTGCAAAGCAGTATTCATGCCGCAGGCCGAGCGCTGCGCAATTTCGCGTCACAGCCGCTGCATGTCAGGCTGGCCCCGACAGCCCTGGGTTGTCTGTGGGTGGAAATTCAAGACCCGGCCCGCGGCTCCTTTATCGCTCATTTACCCGGGCCTCATACGGTGGAACCGGGTGGTACGGACGCGAACGCCAGATGTATCGGAGCGATGCGGGGACCGCGCGATTGTCGAGGGCGGCTGCGCCATCCGGCGAGCAGCAGCGCACGGCTTTGTTGGCCCATCGCGCCATGGCGCTGATCCAGGCGCTGCGGCTGCCGGCCACGCCCCGCATCTACGAGTTCTGCTACGCCTACGCGACCGGTGAATATCCGTCGCTCAACCTGGTCATCAACGACCTGCTGAATCGCCGCATCGCCGTGGGCGACGCCACCATCCAGCAGATCGGGGCGAGATACATTCCCCAGAGCCACAACGGCGAACGCATCGAGCAGGTCGGAGTGCGGGTCAAGCAGGTGATCCGCGATGTGCTGGGGTCGCTTGGCGGCATCATCAGCGCCGGGGGCGCGTTTTCGTCCGATCTGGCTGAAACCGGGGAAAAGCTTGCGGCCGCCAAAAGCCGGCAGGCGCTGCTTGGTGACATCAGGGCGATGCTGGAGTCGGCGCGCAGGGTCGGCGCCGAGCAGCAGAGGCTTGAAGAGCGCCTCAGCGAGTCGGTCGATCAGATCGGGGATCTGCGCGATCAGCTTGAGAAAATCCGCGCCGGTAGCATGACCGATCCGATCACCAGCCTGCCCAACCGGCGGTCCTTCGAGCGCTCGCTGGAGAAGGCCATGGCCGAGTGGGAGGAACAGGATACCTCCGGCTGTCTGATGCTGTGCGACATCGACGACTTCAAGAAATTCAACGACGCCTGGGGGCATCTGACTGGCGATCAGGTGCTGGGTCTGGTCGCGGCCGAACTGAGGCACAAGATCGTCAACACCGGCATGGTCGCCCGGCTCGGCGGCGCGCAATTCGCGATCACGCTGCCCGGCACACAGCTCGAGGTCGCGCGCGCTGTCGCCGACCAGATCCGCTGTGCGGTTATGTCGCGGGACATCACCATGCGGTCGACCAACCAGCGGCTCGGCCGGGTCAGCCTGTCGTTCGGCGTCGCGGCCTCGCACGTCAACGAGACACCCGACATGCTGCAGGACCGGGCGTCCCTCTGCCTGCGCGCCGCCAAGGACCGCGGCCGCAACCGCGTCGTGTGCGAAGGCGATCCGGCTCCCGCGCGCGAGCTGCAGGTCGCCTTCGGCTAGCCGGTCTTGGCCGGCGTCCCTTGCAGCGTCAGACGCGCCACCTCGCTGCGCTGAGTCTTGCCGTTGGCGTTCTTGGGCAGCCGGTCCAGCACGAACACCTGATGCGGCATCTTGAACGGCGCGATGCGGCCGGTGAGCGCGGCGCTGAGCGCGGCCTTGTCGGCAAGGCCTTGCGGCGCGGTCGGGCGCGGCACCACGGCGGCGCCGATCCGGTGGCCGATCTCGCGGTCGGGGTCGCGCCCGATATGGGCCGTGCCGATCCCCTCGG
>CAKZHN010000546.1 GCA_936924235.1 uncultured Rhodoplanes sp.
CGGACCTGTCCGAGCAGATCTCGACCGCCGGCATGGAGGCCTCGGGCACCGGCAACATGAAGCTCGCGCTCAACGGCGCGCTGACCGTCGGCACGCTCGACGGCGCCAACATCGAGATCCGCAACGAGGTCGGCGCGGACAACATCTTCATCTTCGGGCTCACTGCGGAGGAGATCGACGATCGCAGGAGGGCGCATTTCACCGGCCATCAGGCGGCGGGCAACTCGCCGCGGCTGATGGAGGCGATCAAGGCTCTCGACGATGGCGTGTTCTCGCCGGACCAGCCGGACCGCTTCAAGGCGATCGCGTCGCAGCTTCTGGCCTACGACCATTTCATGGTGGCGGCCGACTTCGACGCCTATTGGGACGCACAACGCAAGGTCGACCTGGCGTTCGTGCAGCCGGGCTGGTGGCGTTCGGCGATCCTCAACACGGCGCGCATGGGCTGGTTCTCGTCGGACCGCGCGATCCGGGAGTATGCGAAGGAGATCTGGTCGGTGCCGGTGGCGGATGCGAGTCCGGTGGCGCAGCACGGCCATCCCCTGGAGGGGGAGGGTCGGCGCGCGTAAGCGAGCCGAGGTTGGCGCTTACGGGACGCCATCGACGGCCGGCCGCCTGAACCCCATCGCTATCCACGCACCGAGCAGCTTCAGCATGAACCTTCCGGCGAATCCCGGATAGTTGGGCATATCTTCGGGCAAAGTCACACCCTGCGGCCGATCAGCCGTCATCATCCGCGCGGTTGCCGGCGGCATATCGCCGGGAAGGCGGCCGCGATAGACCGTGAGCCAGTGCCCCTTGGTGACGTCGAGAAACATGGCCGTGTTGCAACAGCGCGCGATCATCCGCCTGGTCGGCGAATCCGGTTTCAGCCGCCGCTCCTCGAGAAGGTCCCCGCCCCGGACGCAGCGGACCCGATCCTTGCGATAGAGAACGTAGTCCGTGCCGCCGTCCTCGGCCAAGACCGGATCGGCGCCGGGCGTCGCCTGATAGCGGCGGCCTGCCTCCTGGCAACTCGCGCAATAGCAAATGCATCGGAAAATAGGAGCTCCGACGAGCTGGAGCTCGACCTTGCCGCAACGGCAGGATGCCGAGGTACATTCATTGCTCATTTCGCGTTGCTTTCAATGGACTTTTGAATCCATGTGCCGTCCTTGCACTATGGCACGTCGCAAGACCGCACGTGGCGACCTTACGGGTTGCTGCCGCGCGTAGCTCTGCCGGCCTCTTTCAACACCGCGGCGATGCGCTGGAGCCGCGGCTCGCTCGCAAGCTGCTCCAGCATCACCGGCCAGCGCTGGCGCCAGTTCGGATACTGCTCGACGGTGCCCGGCATGTTGATCTGGTCGTGCACGTCGAGAATGTCCTCGATCGAGACCGACACCAGCCGCGTCGGCGTCTGCGCCAGAAAGCGCACCACGCCTTCGAGGCTCTCGCCTCCGGTCGCCGCCTTGATGGCTTCACGCGAGCGATGGCGCTCGTCGTCGCCCTCGCCCGGATCGACGCCGATCGAGCGCTTGCGCCGCAGATCGTGGCCGCTCATCCAGCCCGTGAAGGTCGGCAGGTCGTGGGTGTTCAGCGTCGCAATCGCCATCGCCGGATAATCGGACGGCGGCCGGAATGAGCCGTCCCAGTTCCGCTCGAACAGCATCACCAGGTACGACCACAGCCCCCACGACGCGAGCGTGTTGCGGAAGCCCTCCGGCACGGTGCCGAGGTCCTCGCCGATCACGATACACTTCCAGTGGTGGCTTTCCTCGGCCACGACCTTCAGCATCGCAAAGAACGGACAGCGCAGGTAGACGCCGTCGCCGGCGCCGAGCCCGCGCGAAATGACGAACAGCCGCATCAGGCCGAGCACGTGATCGATGCGGATCGCGCCGGCATGACGCATCGACGCACGCAGCATCCGCCGGAACGGCTCGAACTTGCTGGCGATAAGACCGTGCGGATTGTAGGCGGTCAGCCCCCAGTCCTGCCCTGCCGGATTGTACTGATCCGGCGGCGCGCCGACCGAAAGCTCCTGCAGCATCGCGCGCTGCGCCGTCCAGGCGTCGGCGCCGCAGCCGTCGACGCCGATCGCGGTGTCGAGATAGAGCCCAATCGGCATCGCATTCTTGTGCGCGACGTCGCGGCAGTGCGCGAGCTGGCGGTCCGCGATCCATTGCAGGTATTCGTGAAACGCGAACTCGCCGGCATGACTCTGGCGCAGATGCCCGACCAGATCGTCGCTCGGCACGCGCCACTCCTCCGGCCACTCCGGCCAGTTGCCGGCGTGCATGCCGCGCAGCGTCTCGAAGGCGGCAAACAGTGCAAGCTCGCGGCCGCCCTCGCGGCGAAACGCCTCGAAATCGGCCCGCGCCCCGGCATCGCTGAGCGTGAAGAAATCGCGGCAGGCCACATGCAGCGCCGCGCGCTTGAGCCGCGCCACCGCCAGATAGTCGACGAGCTCGCTGCCGCGCAGCCGCTCGATCTCGGCACGGAAGCTCTCGATCTGCCGCGGCTTGAAGCCCGGCGCCAAGGTCACGTCGATATAGAGCGGATTGATGAACAGCCGGCTGCTCGGCGAGTAAGGGCTCCCGGTCGCCGAGCGGTCGTAGAACAGCGCGTGCAGCGGATTGAGGCCCACGCCCGCGCCGCCAAGGCCGGCGACGATCTCAAGGAGCGCTGCGAGGTCGGTGAAATCGCCATGCCCCCAGTTGCGCGCCGAGCGCACGCCGTAGAGCTGCACCGCGAGAATCCAGACGCGGCGGCCGTCGCCCTGGAAGGCCGCCTGCGGCGCGATCCCGGTATCGGGATAAACCGCAGGCTCGGCTTGCGATTTCGCCAGCGCTGCGATCACGCGCCGCAGCACCTCCGGGCTCGCCTCGTGACGGGCGCCCTGGACATCGAAATAGGAGGTTTCGATGCCCCACCGCCCCGCGGAGTCCGACAGATTTTCCATGAGGTTATGCCGCGCGCAAAGAAAGCAGGATCAGTAAAGGTCCGAAAAGGCAAAACCCGCAGTGCGTCAGGCTGTTCCATGGGGTGCGCACGAGCGCACTGCAGGGAACCAATCCGGTTCCCTGGCCGTTCTACCAGCAGTATTTTTATGAACTGAAATCACGGTGCCGACGTGACGCGGACGCTTGCTGCATCCCATCAACGCACAGTCACCGTCCCGAATCTGCCCGAACTCGCGCCCAACGACCCGACCGGGCCGCGCTTTCTCGTCGAGGACATCTATCCGAGCATCGACGGCGGCCGCTATCCGCTGAAACGGATCGCGGGCGAGCCGATCGAGGTGTGGGCCGACATCCTGCGCGAGGGCCATGACCAGCTCGCGGCCGAGTTGCTGTGGCGCAAGGAGAGCGACGCGGTGTGGCAGCGCGCGCCGATGGCGCTGCACAACAACGACCGCTGGCGCGGAAGCTTCACGCCGCCGGAGCCCGGCCGCTACCTGTTCGAGATCGAGGCCTGGACCGACCAGTTCGCCACCTGGCGCCATGGACTCATTCTCAAGCGCGACGCCGGCCAGGACATCTCGGTCGATGCGCTGGAGGGCCGCGAGCTGATCGAGGAGCTGCGGCCGACCGATCCTGATGCCAGGCGCATGATCAATCGGTTCAAGCGCGAGTTCGATCGCCAGCCGAACGTCGCGCTGCTGCTGAACGACGATCTGGCCAAGGCCATCGCCGCGAGCGATCCGCGCAACGACATGATCCGCAGCCTCTCGGTGCCGGTCACGGTCGACCGCGAGCGGGCGCGCGCCAGCGCCTGGTACGAGATGATGCCGCGGAGCCAGTCGAAGATTCCGGGCCGCCACGGCACGTTCAACGACGCCACGGCGCGGCTGCCCGAGATCGCCGCGATGGGCTTCGACGTGGTGTATCTCACGCCGATCCATCCGATCGGCAGGGTCAACCGCAAGGGCCGCAACAATTCGCTGAAGCCTGCGCCTGACGATCCCGGAAGCCCCTACGCCATCGGCAGCGCCGACGGCGGCCATGACGCGATTCATCCGGAGCTCGGCACGTTCGACGACTTCCGCCGCTTTGTCGAAGCCTGCAAGAAGCAAGGCATGGAGGTGGCGCTCGATTTCGCCATCCAGTGCTCGCCCGACCATCCGTGGCTGAAGCAGCATCCCGAATGGTTCAAGAAACGGCCCGACGGCAGCATCAAATATGCCGAAAACCCGCCGAAGAAATACGAAGACATCGTCAACGTGGATTTCTACTGCGCCGACCGCGTCGCGCTGTGGCAGGCGCTGCGTGACGTCGTGCTGTTCTGGGTCGAGAAGGGCGTGAAGATCTTCCGCGTCGACAACCCGCACACCAAGCCGTTCCCGTTCTGGGAGTGGCTGATCCACGAGGTGCAGGAGCGCGATCCCGACGTGCTCTTCCTGGCGGAGGCGTTCTCGCGGCCGAAGATCATGAAGGGGCTCGCCAAGCTCGGTTTCACCCAGTCCTACACTTACTTCACCTGGCGCACGACCAAGAGCGAATTCCAGGATTATCTCACCGAGATCACGCGCTATCCCGAGCGCGACTACTTCCGGCCGAACTTCTTCGTCAACACGCCGGACATCCTGCCCGTGCACCTGCAGAAGGGCGAGCCGTGGATGTTCAAGTCGCGTCTCGCGCTGGCGCTGACCTTGTCGTCGAACTACGGCCTGTACAGCGGCTATGAGCTGCTCGAGCACGAGCCGATTCCGGGCCGCGAGGAGTACATCAACTCCGAGAAGTACGAGATCAAGCAACGCGACTGGAACAAGCCCGGCAACATCAAGGACTACATCACACGGCTGAACCGCATCCGCCGCGAGAACGCGGCGCTGCTGCAGACCGCAGATTTGCGCTTCGTGCCGGTCGACGACGGCGAGGTGATCGGCTTCGTCAAGGAATCGGTCCATCACGACAACGCGGTCGCGGTGGCGATCGCGCTGACCGGCCAGGGACCGCGGACCTTCTGGTTCCACTTCGGCGACATCACCATCGGCGACAGCCGGCTGCCGGTGCGCACCATCGTCAATCTCGTCACCGGCGAACGGCACACGCTGGAATGGGGTGGCGTCCGGCTCACCATCGACCCGGCCGCCGATCCGGCGCTCGTGTTCCGCTGCGAAGCTTAAGCAAGAAGAGAGACGCGCCGTGAACGTCCTGCCGCAGATCGATGTGCATCCCAAGGTCCAGAACGAGCTCTGGTTCAAGGACGCGATCATCTATCAGCTTCACGTCAAGGCCTTCGCCGACAGCAACAATGACGGCATCGGCGATTTCGCGGGGCTGACCGAACGGCTCGACTATCTGCAGGACCTCGGCGTCAACACGCTGTGGCTGCTGCCGTTCTATCCGAGCCCCGGCCGCGACGACGGCTACGACATCGCCGACTACCGCCGCATCAACCGCGACTTCGGCACGATGCGCGACTTCAAGAAGTTCATGACCGAGGCGCACCGGCGCGATCTGCGCGTGATCACCGAGCTCGTCATCAATCACACCTCGGACCAGCATCCGTGGTTCAAGCGCGCGCGGCGGAGCGGCCCGCACACCGACGCCCGCAACTGGTACGTCTGGAGCGACAGCGACCAGAAATACTCCGGCACGCGGATCATCTTCAGCGACACCGAGAAGTCGAACTGGAGCTGGGACCCGCAGGCCGGCGCCTATTACTGGCACCGCTTCTTCTCGCACCAGCCGGACCTCAACTTCGACAACCCGCGGGTGCTGTGGGCCGTGATCCAGGTGATGCGGCGCTGGCTCGACATGGGCGTCGACGGATTCCGGCTGGACGCCATTCCGTATCTCTGCGAGCGCGAGGGCACCAACAACGAGAACCTGCCCGAGACGCACAGCATCATCAAGCAGATCCGCCGCGAGCTCGATTCCTACGCGCCCGGCAAGCTGCTGCTCGCCGAGGCCAACCAGTGGCCCGAGGACGTCGCGGCCTATTTCGGCGACGGCGACGAATGCCAGATGGCGTACCACTTCCCGCTGATGCCGCGCATCTACATGGCGATCGCCCAGGAAGACCGTTTTCCGATCGCCGACATCCTGCGGCAGACGCCGGACATTCCGGCCAATTGCCAGTGGGCGCTGTTTCTCCGCAACCACGACGAGCTGACGCTCGAAATGGTCACCGACGTCGAGCGCGATTACCTGTGGTCGACCTACGCCAACGATCCGCGCGCGCGCATCAACCTCGGCATCCGGCGGCGCCTGGCGTCCTTGATGGACAACGACCGCCGCAAGATCGAGCTGATGAACTCGCTGCTGTTCTCCCTGCCCGGCACGCCGATCATCTACTACGGCGACGAGATCGGCATGGGCGACAACATCTATCTCGGCGACCGCAACGGCGTGCGCACGCCGATGCAGTGGACGTCGGACAGGAATGCCGGCTTCTCGCGCTGCGATCCGGCGCGGCTCTTCTTGCCGGTGATCATGGACGCGGTCTACGGCCATCAGTCGGTCAACGTGGAGTCGCAGCAGCGGAGCCCGTCTTCGCTGCTCAACTGGACCAAGCGCATGATCGGCGTGCGGCGCTCCAACCAGGCGTTCAGCCGGGGCTCGCTGACCTTCGTGCGGCCTGCCAACCGCACGGTGCTGGCTTACGTGCGCGCCTACGACAACGACACCGTGCTGTGCGTGGCGAACCTCTCGCATTCGGCGCAATCGGCGCTGCTCGATCTGCGGGCGTGGAAGGGCCGCGTGCCGACGGAGATGCTCGGCCGCAGCAGCTTCCCTCGGATCGGCGACGAACCTTACATGATCACGCTGGCGCCTTACGGCTTCTTCTGGTTCCTGCTGAGCGACGCGCCACAGGAGTCCAAGCCGGAGCGCCTGATGCTCCGCGAATACACCACGCTGGTCTGGCTTTCCGGCTGGAATTCACTGCTCAGCGGCCGCGAATGTCATGCCTTGGAGCACGATGTGATGCCGGCCTTCCTGCGCGAGCGCCGCTGGTTCGCCGAGAAGGCGTACGGCGTCGATGTGGCCAAGCTCGAGGCGCTCATTCC
>CAKZHN010000547.1 GCA_936924235.1 uncultured Rhodoplanes sp.
CCGATCTTGCATGCGTCCGGTGACCCGCGTGTAGCCGGTCGCCATGCTGACCGCGATGATCTCGTGGCCGCAGTCCAGATACGTCGGCCCCGCCGTGCCGCTCTGCTTCTGCCGGGCCAGCGCCTCCCAGAACGACGGCCATTCCGAGCCTGGCGACGAGATCACGTAGTCGACCTTGAGGCTGCGGAAGGCTTCCAGGATGGCTTCACCGCCGTCGGTATTGTTCTTCACGTTGACGATCCCAATGTTGCGCGGCTGCGTTGCGAAGCCGTCTCGCCCGCCGAATATTGAATTCTGACACGACCGATATCAAATACCTGCGACGCAGGGGTGCTCACCATGACTGATTTTCCCAATCGCTGGATGTGGTCGGAGGCGTGCGACATGCTCGCCCAGGCCGAACGGCTGCATCGCGAGATGTTCCGCCCGGGCCGCGCCGGCAAACCCGTGCCGTGCTGGGAGCCGCCGGTCGACATGATCGAGACCGAACGCGCCGTGCTGGTGCTGGTGGCGCTGCCGGGGGTCGACCCCGATCAGGTCGAGGCCGCGATCGACGGCAATGACCTCGTCGTCGCCGGCCTCCGCGTGCTGCCCGCCGAGCTTCGCACCGCGGTGATCCACCGCCTCGAGCTGCCCCAGGGCCGCTTTGAGCGGCGCGTCCGCTTGCCTTCTGGCCGCTATTCGGCGGTCCACCGGGCGATGGAGCACGGCTGCATTGTGATTACGCTGGAGAAGTCCCGTGGCTGATATCAACCAGATGCGCATGGAGCAGGGGGGCACCGCCCCCTCCGCCCGGCCGGAGCAGACGCGCTCGGAAGCGCCGCTGCCGCCGCTGCCGCCCGACGCGATGATCATCATGCCGGTGCGCAATTTCGTGCTGTTTCCCGGCATCGTGATGCCGGTCACTGCGGGCCGGCAGCGCTCGGTCGCGGCTGCCCAGCAGGCGGTGCGCGAGCAGCGTCCGGTCGGCATCCTGATGCAGCGCGACGCGCAGGTCGAGGAGCCGACGCCGCTCGACATGCACCGCATGGGCACGATCGCCAATATCGTGCGCTACGTCACCGCGCCGGACGGCTCGCAGCACCTGATCTGCCAGGGCGAGCAGCGCTTCCAGGTGCTCGAATTCCTGAGTGGCTGGCCGTTCTTCGTGGCCCGCGTGCTGCGCATTCCTGAATCCGACAACAAGTCGCCGGAGATCGAGGCGCGGATGATGCATCTGCGCAGCCAGGCGGTCGAAGCGCTGGAGCTGCTGCCGCAGGCGCCGCAGGAGCTGATCGCCGCGATCCAGGGCGTGGATTCCGCAAGCGGCCTCGCGGATCTTTCGGCGGCCTACATGGACCTCAAGCCGGAGGAACGGCAGGAGGTGCTGGAGACCATCGACGTTCCGGCGCGGATGGAGAAGGTCTCGCGGTTCCTCGGCCAGCGCCTCGAGGTGATGCGGCTGTCGGCCGAGATCGGCAAGCAGACCCGTGCGGCGCTCGACGAGCGCCAGCGCGAGGTGTTGCTGCGCGAGCAGATGGCGGCGATCCAGAAGCAGCTCGGCGAAGGCGAGGAGGGCAAGGCCGCCGAGCTTGGCGAGATCGAGAAGGCGATCGCCAAGGCGGGCATGCCGAAGGAGGTCGAGGACCAGGCGCGCAAGGAGCTGCGCCGGCTGCAGCGCATGCCGGACAGCGCCGCCGAATACGGCATGGCGCGGACCTATCTCGACTGGCTGGTCGAGCTGCCGTGGTCGCTGCCCGAGGAGACGCCGATCGACATCAAGGAGGCCCGCAAGATCCTCGATGCGGATCACTACGGCCTCGACAAGATCAAGCAGCGGATCGTCGAATATCTCGCGGTGCGCAAGCTCGCGCCGCAGGGCAAGGCGCCGATCCTGTGCTTCGTCGGTCCGCCCGGCGTGGGCAAGACCTCGCTCGGCCAGTCGATTGCCAAGGCGATGAACCGGAAGTTCGTCCGGGTCAGCCTGGGCGGCGTGCACGACGAGGCCGAGATCCGCGGTCATCGCCGCACCTACATCGGAGCGCTGCCCGGCAACATCATCCAGGGCATCCGCAAGGCGGGCACCCGCAATTGCGTGATGATGCTGGACGAGATCGACAAGATGGGCACCGGCATCCACGGTGATCCGAGCGCGGCGATGCTGGAGGTGCTCGATCCGGAGCAGAACGCCACGTTCCGCGACGCTTACCTCGGCGTGCCGTTCGACCTCAGCCGCGTGGTGTTCATCACCACGGCGAACATGCTCGACACCATCCAGGGGCCGCTGCGCGACCGCATGGAGATCATCAGCCTCGCGGGCTACACCGCGACCGAGAAGCTGCAGATCGCCAAGCGCTATCTGGTGCGGCGGCAGTTCGAGGCGAACGGCATCAAGGAGGGCCAGGTCGAGATCACGGAGGCTGCGCTGCAGGAGATCATCGCGCACTACACGCGCGAGGCCGGCGTGCGCAACCTCGAACGAGCGATCGGCAAGACGCTGCGCAACGCCGCAGTGCGGATTGCGGAAGGTG
The DNA here is from genome assembly GCA_936924235.1 of uncultured Rhodoplanes sp. Classification (GTDB taxonomy): domain Bacteria; phylum Pseudomonadota; class Alphaproteobacteria; order Rhizobiales; family Xanthobacteraceae; genus Z2-YC6860. Next base: position 2,511 of record CAKZHN010000547.1, read on the forward strand.
CTTCGGGTTCGATCAAGATCGACCGCGACGACATCTCTCCCGTTCTCGGCGCTCCGATCTTCGAGAACGAGGTGGCGATGCGGACCAGCGTCCCTGGCGTGGCCACCGGCCTTGCCTGGACGCCGGTCGGCGGCGACATCCTGTTCATCGAGGCCACGAAAACGCCCGGCGGCGGGCGACTGATCCTGACCGGTCAGCTCGGCGAGGTGATGCGCGAGAGCGCGCAGGCGGCGCTCAGCATCGTCAAGAACCGTGCAGCGTCGCTCGGCATCGAGGACGGCGCGTTCGAGCGGAGCGACATCCACATCCACGTGCCGGCGGGGGCGACCCCGAAGGACGGGCCGAGCGCGGGTGTCGCCATGTTCATGGCGCTGACCTCGCTGATGACCAACCGCACGATCCGCAGCGACACCGCGATGACCGGCGAGATCAGCCTGCGCGGATTGGTGCTGCCGGTCGGCGGCATCAAGGAAAAGGTCGTGGCTGCGGCCGGCGCCGGGCTGAAACGCGTCATGCTGCCGGCGCGCAACCGGCGGGACTATGACGACATCCCGGAAGAGGCGCGCAACCAGCTCGAGTTCATCTGGCTGGAGCGTGTCGAGGAGGCTGCGGCCGCGGCGCTGGAAGCACCGGGCACCGGCGAAGCGCCAACCAAAGTGGCGGCCGAAGGCTGATCAACTGAGTGTGAGATGGAAAACGCGCGTGTCCCGAACGGGACGCGCGCGTTTTCTTTTGCCGGCTGACCGGTAATTTTGCACCGCAAAATCGGAGACGCGTTTGCGATCATGGAGAGTTTTTCTCCGATCGCTTTTGGCGGCGCCTAATTCATTCTTTTTGCGATGTATTCCAGAATGGAACTTCAAATTTCGCTCACGACAGGGTGTGCGTTTAGTCACTGGTTGCAGTGCAAAATAACCCTAGATAGCGGCTGTCGAGAACAGGCGAGCGCCACGCGGGGCTCGCGCGTTCGAAGAAGTCGAAAGAAAGGTACGATCATGAAGACCTTGAAGGTTTTGATTGCGGCTGCTGGCATCGTGCTCGCCGTGTCCGGGCCGAGCCTCGCCGCAAAGCGCGTGCAGCACGGTTACAACGCCTATGCCAGCGGCGCGGAGAGCGTCGACCGCAGCGGCGCCTACACATTCGGTCCGATCGGCAGCGGCCGGCCGGTGCTGACTCCCCAGCAGCACAACTACAACCCCCCGACGACCGGCAATCTGCCGTATCCGGATCGTCCGTACGGCGATCCCGATCGTTGGTAATCGCCGCTACGGCAAAGCCCCGGCAGCAATGCCGGGGCTTTTATTGTTACGAGCGTTCGGCGCTCAGCCTGCGGCGGCCTTCGATGGCTCGGTGATGCCCGACGGCATCGTGCCGGGGAACAATTCCTTCAGCTTCGGATAGACCTCGCGCGCGAACATGCGGATGCCGTGCACGGTGTCGTCGTGCTCGAGGAAGCCGGCCTGTCCCATGATCAGGATTTGGCCGTAGCCACCGACGTGGTGCCAGTGCTTCTTGATCTGCGCCAGCACCTGGTCCGGCGTGCCGGCGAACATGGTGCCGGCCTCGATCGCGCCGTCGACCGTGCCCTGCTTGGTGCCGAAGGCGCTGACCACGTTATGCGCGCCGCGGGCGAGCTGCATGTTCATCGCCACCGGCACGTAGCCCGGTGGGTTGGAGAAATGCAGCGGCACCTTGTTGGAGTTGACGTACCACAGGAGCTTCTCGGCGCCGGCGCGGGCCTTGGATTCGGTGTCGCCGACGTAAATGAGCGCCGCGTAGGCGAGCCGGTCGATCGGCACGTCCTGGCCGCGGCCGGCCTCGCGCCAGCCCTTCCGATAAGCGTCGAAGATGCGCTTGGTGGTGTCGAAGCCGGTGAGGAACGTCGCCTGGATATAGCCATGGGCGCCGACCTGTTGCGCGCCGCCGGTGCTGGTGGTGCTGACCCAGATGGGCGGATGCGGCTGCTGATAGCAACGCGGCCAGATGTTGATCGAACGGTGGTGGAAGAACCGGCCCTCGAAGCTGAACGGTCCGTCGTGGTGGGTCCACGCCTTCACGATCAGATCGAGCGCCTCCCAGTGCCGCTCGTTCATCCGCACCGGATTGCTGTTCGCCGGCAAGATCTCATACGGCACGCCGCGCACGAATCCGGCTTCGAGCCGGCCGTGCGACAGCACGTCGACCATCGCCATCTCCTCGGCGACGCGCACCGGCTGGCGGCGGTTGGCGATCGGATTGCCTAGAATCAGAAGCCGCGCCTTCTTGCTGAGCCGCGCCAGCGCGGCGAGCATCAAGGGTGCCGCCGGATCGACGCAGGTCGCGGTCTGATGATGCTCGTTGAGCATGATCTCGACGCCTTCGTCCTCGGCGATCAGCCATTCGTCGATGTAGCGGTCGTACAGCGCCGCGCCCTTGGCCGGATCGTAGATCCGGTTGGGCAGCGACACGCGGATCGACGGATAGCTGTCCTGCGGCGGCAGATACGGATAGGCGGTCTCGCTGAAGTGCCAGGCTCTCATGGTGGACTCCTGTCAGGCTGCGAGGAATTCGAGGACGGTCGAGGCGAACGCTTCGGGCTGTTCCAGATGCGGCACGTGGCCTGCCGCAGCGATGGTGTGGGTGCGGGCGTTCGGCAGCAGCGCCGCGTAGGCTTTCAGGTATTGGTCGGACACCAGGCCGTCGCTCGTCCCGCGGATGAACAGCGCCGGGCACGTCACGCGATGCAGCCGATGCCTGAGCTTGGGGTTGTGCATCCAGGGCTCCCAGACGAGCAACGCCGTGGTCTCGCGATTGCGGAACATCGCCGTCAGCTGGTCGTCCGACATCGTCTTGGTGTCCGGCACCGACTTGGCGGGATCGTGATAGATCAGCTTCTCGACGTCGCTCTGCGGCATCGCGAAGATGTCGGGAATGTCGAGCTTGTCGGCGGTGCCGGTCTTCACGCCGACCGGGCTGACCATCACCAGGCGCCGCACGCGATCCGGCACCTTGGTGGCGATTTCGGCCGCGATCCAGCCGCCGATCGAGCAGCCGATGATGTCCAGCTGCTCGAGGCCGAGCTTGTCCATCAGCTCGAGATGGATGTGCGCGATGTCGTCGACGGAATCGAGCCATTCCGGCAGGCTCGACTTGCCGAAGCCAGGATGCGACGGCGCGATCAGGTGATGCTTTGCCGACAGCGGCGCGACGAAAGGCTGCTGCGGGGCGAAGCCGCCGGCGCCGTGCAGGAACAGGACCGGCGAGCCCTGTCCGGACTCGTGAAGCTCGATGTCGACGTCGGCGACTTTGACGGTCTTCAAGCGGGCACCTCCCAGAACGACGCCGTGCGGATCAGCGACGCGGCCCGCACGATTTTTGTTGGCTCAGCTTGGCATAGTCGGCGCACGACAGTAACGCCTTGAACGGAAGGCTGCGTTGCAGATTGTGGTGCGGAAAATTCAGACACTCAGATATTCCCGCAGCACGGTTTCGTTGCTTTCGATCTCGGCCGAGCTGCCGGTGAAGCAGATCTCGCCCTTGTTCATGATGTGATGGCGGTCGCCGACCGCAAAGGCGGCGTGGAGGTTCTGCTCGACCAGCAGGATCGCAAGGCCCTCGCGCTTCAGCCCGTGCAGCACCTTGACGATCTCCTCGACGATCATCGGCGCCAGGCCCTCGGACGGCTCGTCCAGCACCAGGAGTTCCGGGTTGAGCATCAGCGCGCGGGCGATCGACAGCATCTGCTGCTCGCCGCCGGAGAGCTGGAAGCCGAGGTTGCGCTCGCGCGCCTTGAGGTTCGGGAACAGCGCGAAGATGCGTTCCAGGCTCCAGCCATTTTTGCTGCTGCCGCGGGCGAACACCGTCAGGTTCTCGCGCACCGTGAGACTCGGGAAGATGCCGCGCTCCTGCGGGACGAAGCCGACGCCGAGCCGCGACACCGCGTAGGGCGGCAGCGCGCCGATGTCGCGCCCACTGTAGCGAACCCGGCCGTCGCGGGGATGCAGATAGCCCATGACGGTGAGGATGGTCGTGGTCTTGCCGGCGCCGTTGCGGCCCAGCAGGCACACGACCTCGCCCTTGCCGACCGCGAGCGAGACGCCGCGGAGCACGTGGCTCTCGCCGTAATAGGCGTGGACGTTCTCGAGCTCCAGCATCAGTGCCTCATCCCGAGATAGACCTCGCGCACGCGGGCATTGGCCTGGATTTCGTCCGGCGTGCCGGTCGCGAGGATCTTGCCGTAGTACAGCACGGTGACGCGGTCGGCGACCGAGAACACCACCTTCATGTCGTGCTCGATCATCAGGATGGCGAGGCTGCGCGGAAGGCCCGCAACGAGGTCGATCATGCGCGCGGTCTCGGCCGGTGACATGCCGGAGGTCGGCTCATCGAGCAGGAGAATTTTCGGATTGCCTGCGAGCGCCATGCCGATCTCGAGCTGGCGCTGCTCGCCATAGGACAGATTGCGGACGGTGCGGGCGCCAT